>CAZKEW010000136.1:0-6238 GCA_964551885.1 uncultured Eubacteriales bacterium | reverse complement strand
CGTTGGAGGAGCGCCAGGCTCTCGTCGATGATCTTTTCAGGCGAGGCCAGCCTCCCCCAGCCCTCTTCCTTGCAGGCCAGATAGCCCTTCTCGGGCAGGATAAACTCAACGCCAGAGGAGCGGAGCTTCTGGATGTTGGCTTGGGTCTGGGGATGGAGATACATCGCCTCATTCATGGCCGGAGCGATCAGGACAGGGCAGCGCGCTGCCAGGAAAAACGTCGACAGGAAATCATCAGCCACGCCCGAGGCGAACTTCCCGATGATGTTGGCTGTCGCCGGGGCCACCAGGAAGAGTGAAACCTCATCGGCCAGGGAGACATGAGCGATCTCATCCTGGTAATCCTCCCCGAAGAGGTCGACGATGGCTTTCCGGCCGGAAAGGGCGCTGAAAAGCCGTGGAGAGATGAGATGGGTGGCATTTCGAGTCATGATCACCTGGACCTGAATTCCTTTTTTCTGGAAGCCGCGCAAGATCTCGCAAGCTTTGTAGATGCCTATCGAGGAGGTCACGCCCAAGGCTATTTTTTTCATCGGATTCTCCAATCTCGCCTATTTGAACGCATCCCCTTTTCGGAAGCTTTCGAGGATGGGCTTCATCTCTTTTCTACGGGCTGTCAGACGCGAGCGATAGCATCTGATGATGGATTTCAGGTCATCGACGGCCTTTTCGAGATCATCATTTATGACGATGTAGTCAAAACGGGCATATGACCAGATTTCTTGTCGGGCCCGGGCCAACCTCTTTGTGATAGCGGCGGCAGAATCTATCCTTCTACCCTCCAGCCTCTTTTTGAGCTCTCCATATCGCGGCGGGAGGATAAAGATGAAAATGGCCTTCCTTATCTTTTCCCTGACCTGCATGGCCCCCTGGACATCGATGTCCAGGATCAGGTCTCCCTCCGCCCCTTTTTTCCTCAGCTCTTTCTTGGATGTCCCGTAATAAGCGCCGTGAACAACAGCCCACTCGACAAGCTCTTTCCTCTGGACCATCTTCTGAAATTTTTCCCGGCTGACGAAGTAGTAATCTTTCCCCTCTGCTTCTTCTCCTCTCTTTTCCCTGGTGGTGTGAGAAACGGAAAAATGGATATCCTTAAGGTCGGCCAAGGCGCGCCCAATGAGGGTTGACTTCCCGCATCCCGAAGGGCCTGAAATCACGTAGATCATCGAGTTTGCTTCACTCTATATTCTGGACATGTTGGCGGATGCTTTCCACCTCTCCCTTAATCGTCAAACTCTCGCTGATGATTTCGATGTCCTGACTCTTGGAGTTGATCGTATTCGCTTCCCGGTAGATCTCCTGGGAGATGAAATCCAGCATTTTTCCCACGGGCTCTTCCTTGTCTTCCTGCGTTAATTTTTCAAAAGAATCGATGTGGCTCCGCAGCCGCAAAATCTCCTCGGCGATATCCGCCCTCTGGGCCAGATAGGCCACTTCTTCCTCCATTTTTCCCTCCTGACCGCGAAACTCACCGTTAACTTCCTTCAACCGCTGCTTCAACTTTTCGCGGATGAGAAGAGGCTGCTTTTTGGCCAATTTTTCTATACGCTTGAGAGACTGCCTGATCCGGCGAAGATGCCGCCTGATCTGTTGAGCCGTCTCCCTTCCTTCCCGGCATCTCTCTCTCAGGACGTTGGCTAAGGTCTCTTCGAAGCTTTTCTCTAAAAAGGAGATGGCCTCAACTGACAAATCCCCCCTTTTCAGTTCAATGACCTGGGGAATCCGGAAGATATTATCCACCGAGAAATTGACCGCTTTCCCTGCCCTGGCGGAGGCTTTTTCCAGCGTCGAGAGGATTTTTTCGAGAAGTCCTTCGTCGATAAAAATCTCCCAACTCGACGGGTCTAAAATTGTCAGGTCAAGCGCGACCTCGAGCCTCCCCCGCTTGAGCTTCTTCTGCGTCATAGCCCTCCACTTGTTCTCGAGCTCGCCCAAGGGCGCGCCTTTGTAATTCCAGTCGAAAAAGCGATGATTGAGACTCTTGATGCTGACCTTGGCGCGAAGGCCCGGAGCCTCAAAGCTTTTCTCGCCGTACCCTGTCATACTCCTCACCGGTTGGCCTCCTCTTCTTCCGGAAACTGCAGGTCATAAAGCTTCCTATAGATCCCGTTCTGCTTATAGAGTTCGTCGTGGTTGCCGGATTCAGCTATACGCCCATTGTCCACGACAAAGATCTTGTCGGCATTGCGTATGGTCGAAATGCGGTGGGCGATGACCAAAGTGGTCCTGTCTTTCATGGCATTGGCCAAGGCCATCTGGATGAGCCTTTCCGATTCGGTATCCAGGGCCGAAGTGGCCTCATCCAGGATGAGGAGAGGCGGGTTCTTGAGCAGAGCCCGGGCGATAGCCAGGCGCTGACGCTGTCCGCTCGAGAGCAGGCAGCCTTTCTCTCCGATCTGGGTGTCATAGCCCTGGGGAAGTTCCCTGATGAACTCATGGGCTTTGGCCGCCTTGGCCGCTTGGATGATCCTTTCCTGAGTGATGTTCTCCAAGCCATAAGCAATATTATTGCGCACGCTGTCATTGAAAAGGATGGTATCCTGGGTCACCAACCCCAACTGCGAACGCAAGGAAGTGAGCGAGACTTCCCGTATGTCTATTCCATCAATCGTGATCCTGCCTGAGGTCGGGTCATAAAAGCGGGACAACAGGTTGATGATGGTTGTTTTGCCGGCACCGCTCAGCCCGACAAAAGCCGCTGTCTCGTTGGGGCTGACCTCGAAATTGATGTCGGAGAGGGTGGGTCTTGTCTCGTTGTAACAGAACGAAACATCCTCAAATTTCACCAGCCCTTTTACCGGCGGGAGAGGATAAGCCGTGGGGCTGTCCTGAATCTGAACCGAACTGTCGAGCACTTCCTGGAGGCGTTCGTGGGAAGCGACGGCCTGTTGGATGACATTATTGGCGCGGTTAAGGCGGTTTATAGGCGTGTACATCATGAAGATAGCGATGACGAAGGAGCCGAAATCGCCGGGGCTGATGGCTCCCTGGGCGATCCTTCGCGTGCCGACATAAAGGATGAAGGCGCCGACCATTCCGCCGATGAACTCCATGAACGGCGAAGAAAGACTCCCGATCCAGGCGAGCTTCAGGCTTGTCTTGAGGTAGCTCGCCGTGGCCTGGAGAAACTTCTTGATCTCGAATTCCTCGGTGGTGAAGGCCTTGACGATCCTATTTCCTGTTATAGTCTCATGGAGGAGGCTGTAAATCTGGGACATTTTCCTTTGCCCCACGAGGCTCTTCTTCTTGACTTGGCGGCTGAAGGCGACCAAAGGGATGACCGCCAGCGGTGTTATGACAATAGAGACGACGGCCAAGCGCCAGTCGATAATGAATACGCCTATGAGGAGGGCAAAAAGGATAAATATCTCCTCGATAAAGTCCGCCATGCTGCCCGAGATGGCCTGGTGGATTTTATCGACATCATTCGTCAGCCGGGCAATAAGGTCGCCGGTTGGCTCTTTGTCGAAAAAGCTTGCGGATTGATAGACGAGATGCCTGTATAAATCGTCCCGCAGCCTCTTGACGACCCGGTGGCCGACAGTTTTCATTAGAAAAGACGAAAGGAAAGTGAAAAATCCCTTGCCCAAGATGACGAAAAGCACAAGGAGGGGCAAAAATTTGACGAGCTGGTCTTCGCTGATGTGAAGATATCTGAAGACGAGGTCCATAAATCTGGCTTTCGGCGGCACCGCATTGGAGGTGAGCTGGAAAAGCTTGTCCATGATGGGCTGGACCATGTTGACAAAAACATAGGTAAAAAAGGCCACAAAAACCGAGGAAACAAAGGCAAGGATGAGAAGCTTTTTCTCCTGGAAAGTTAGCTTAAAAAGCGCAAATATTTCTTTCATGTCGAAGAGGAATCTTGAGACTTTGAGACAAAAATAATCCGGGCAATCTCCAGCGCATTCAAGGCCGAGCCGCGAGTCAGGTTATCGGTGACCGTCCAAATCCAGAAGGCATTCGGAAAAGCGTCCTCTTTTTTGATCTGTCCAATGAAGATCTGCTCTTTTCCTGCCGCCGAGATTGAAGAGACAGGACAGGAGGCGCTGGGGACATGAATCTTAAAAAGCGGACTTTCCTTGTAAAGGGTTTCCAGATCCTTGACGTTCGCTTCTCGGGCCAGCTCCACATAAGCCATGACGGAATAAGTATGGAAAACCGGAGCCTGAATAACGGACAAGGAAATCGGGAATTCAGGAAGAGCGAGGACTCTTTTTATTTCCGTGATGATCTGCCTTTCTCCTGAAGAGAAGCCGTTGGCGTCGGGCGCTTCTGTATGGGAAAGAATGTTAAAGGCGATTTGCTCCTTGAAGACTTTTTTCCTCGGAGAGGCCCCCGAAAGCAGGGAGGCGCTCTGGCCGGCCAGCTCTTCGATGCCGGGCTTATCAAAGGCGGAGACGGGCTGGAGGACAAAGGCGACAGCCTTGAAAACGCCGAATTTAGGAATGAGCCGATGGAGGAGAGAAGATAGAATGATTGTGACAGGATGCGGGTTGGAGATAAGAGGAAACCGCTTCTTGGCGATGGCCTTATCATTCACTCCGGCAACAACAACGGGGATTTCTTCCTGGTTGGTGAAGGTCTCCCCTAAATCGATGGCCTGGAATTTCTTTTTTTTAGCCATCATTCCACAGGTGCGGTTGGTCTCCCTGTCCGCCGCCAGAAAGACGAGGTCCAGACCATTGAGCGAATCGGATTCGGGATGATGGATGACTCTGGGCTCGTCCTGAAACTGGGTCAGCTTGCTGTATTCATCCTTGACATCCGGGTCGAAAAATTCGATGTGCGTCAGGGGGAATCTTTTGACGCTCAGCATGCTCTTGATCTCTTTCCCGCGCAGGGAATCTGTTCCGATCAGGCCGACCCGGAATTTTTTCTTTGTTTTCATCTCCCCCGGCCGTTGAGTTATCGAGACTTCCTGAACTCTGCCATCAGAAGATACATTCTGTCCTTGAGGGCGAGTTTGCGCTTCTTGAGCTCCCTTTCCTCGAGCTCTTCTTCTTCACTCAGGAAGCTCTTGTTCTTGAAGATTTCGAGCTTTTTTTCGCAAGACTGGTGCTCTTCGTAGAGTCTCTTGAACTCTTTATTCTCTCTTAGCATAAGTTCTTTCAATTGCTTTTCATCCATTCGTACGTCCTCCACGGCAAAGGATATCACAACAGATAGGCTATTTCAATTTAAGGGAGGGGTATTTTTAGGGGCTGGGAGGTGTGCCTGCCTGGTTCAGGACGGCCTGGAAAATGGCCTCCAGACGGGCGGCCAGGGCCTCCCAGGTGAATTCTTTGATCTTTTCATAGCCGGCCTGGGCTAGGCGGGAGCGCAGGTTTTCATCAAGGAGCAATTTCTTGATCTGGAGGCGAAGCAAATAAGGATGGGCAAAAGGGACGACAAGGGCTGTCTGACCTTGGAAGGCGAAATCCCGAGTTCCACTCGGGGTGCAGACAACAGGAAGCCTGCAGGCCATGGCTTCGGCGGCTGTGTTGGCCCATCCGGCGCGCCTTTCGGCGCTGACAAAAAGGTCGGCCTGGGAGAAGAGCGAGGCCATCCGGGTTTGAGGGAGGTCGAGGTAAAACTCGTGAGGGACAGAGGTTTTGATGAGGGGCCGGGGGTCGAGGCGATCCTCGCCCACGAGGCTGTCGAAGAAGATGAGCCGGAGGCGGGGAAATTTCTTGTGGAGTTTCTCGGCGGCCTTGATGACATGATGAATGCCCTTTCTTTTCTTGTGGATGCGGCCGTGACAGAGAATCTTGAATTCCGGAGATGAAGTCTGCTCATCCGAAGCTTGATCAGGTGAGGAAGCCCTGGGCAACGGGAAAAATATCTCTGGGTTGATGCCTCCGGGTGCTCTATGGCATCGGATCTGGTATTTACGCTCCATCCGGCGGCAGATTCCTTCTGAATTGCCGAGGAAATAGTAGTTTCGTCTTGCAGCTTCCTTTTCCTTCTTATGGCCTTCGAGGACAAAATAGAAGAACTTGGCTCTGGCTTTCAGCTTGTCAAATCGGGGCAGGATGGCGTATTCGCTGCAAAGGCCGACGTCGAAGGCCTGCCCCTCAAGTGCTTCAAAAGGGTTGACGGTTCCCTGAAATTCGAGCCATCGAGGCCTCTCCCCTTTCGGTGTGAAAAGGACAAAGGTATGGCCTCTTCTGACGAGCTCGTTTCCGATCTCCAGGCAGCGGCGAACCCCACCAAAGACTTCGACATGGGGAAGAAGCGCGGCAATCTTCATTTTCGA
>CAZKEW010000135.1:0-6256 GCA_964551885.1 uncultured Eubacteriales bacterium | reverse complement strand
AACAAAGAAGCGAGAACAACGGGCATCTCAAAGAAAGGATTGAATCCAAGGAAGGGAGCGAATCCCTTGACCAAGCTAAAAAGACAATCATGGAAATGGTGCTGCTTCCCCCAAGGATTTTCCCGTTTTGTTGTCTAATGGAAAAGGTGTATAATAGTGTTTTTATCGGAGGAGAAGAGATATGCGTAAAACCTGCTTTTTCCTTTCACTCATCTTCCTTTTTGCTTCTTTTGCCCTTCTGGCACAGGCTCAGGAAGTCAATGTCAGCGGAGAGTGGGATTTCACCATGCAGACTCCGCGCGGAGAGATGACCCAGACGGCCAAGTTTGTCCAAGAGGGAGAGAAAATCACGGTGACCATGGTATCTCCCCGGGGTGAAAGCACGGGCCAAGGAACGATCAAGGGCAACGCCATTGAATGGTCGATCACCCGCACGACACCGCAGGGAAATGAGATGACCATCACATACAAGGGCACAGTGGAAGGCACGACGATGTCCGGCACGGCAGAGATGGGCAGCTTTGGAACCATGGAGTGGAAGGCGACGAAGAAATAGCTTTTCCAACGTCCTGCCTTCTCTGTAAGCAGCAAATCTTTTTCTGTTGAAACTAAAAAGAGGGATGGCCGTATTATAAACAAAAGGGAAGATTTTTATTGCGCCTCCGTCTAAAGGGTGTACGGAGGCAGTGTGGAAGTGCTCAGGAATGGAAGAAAAAGAGCTTATCCGGCTCTCCCAGGAAGGAAACGGAGAAGCCTTCGGACTCTTGGTTGAGAGGTATAAAGCTAAAGTGTTTAATCTCGCTTCGAGCTGGACTCAAGACAGGGCGGCGGCAGACGACCTGGCCCAGGAAATCTTTATCAAGGCCTATTTTTCCTTGCCGAAGTTCAAGTCCAGATCTGAGTTCGGGACATGGCTCTACCGGATTGCCGTGAATCACACCAAGGATTATTTAAGAAAGAACAGGAGCCGGCTGAAGGAAATTCCTCTTGAAGAGGCGGGCGAGAAAGTTTTGACTGCGGAAAATGGGAGCCGCCGGGAAGAAGAGCAGGCTGGAGAAAAACGGAGGGCTCTCGTTCAGTCAGCCTTGCTGCGTCTTCCTGAGAAGCACAGGGTCATTCTGACCCTCAGGGATATTCAGGGACTTTCGTATGAGGAAATCTCCCGCATCCTCGGGCTATCGCCGGGGACTGTGGACTCGCGTCTTTTTCGAGCCCGCAAGAAGCTGCGGGAAAAATTGGCCGGTTACATAGGCCGGGAAGGAGGAGAATATGGACTGTAAAAGAGCCGAAAGACTTCTCCTTCGTTCACTCGACGGGAGACTCGAAGCCGGCGAAAAAATGCGGCTCAAAGACCATATCGAGGGCTGCTCCCTCTGCCAGAAGAGAGAACGGGAGTACAGGGTGATCCTTGGCCTTCTCAAAAAGGACGATGCCGCTGAGCCGCTGCCTTATTTTAAAGAGCGCCTCCTGGCGAAGTTGGGCGGGAAAGAAAAAGCGATGCCCGGCCTCATTTGGCAGAAATGGGCAACCAGAGCCCTGGCTTTCTCTTTGGCCGCCATCATCCTTCTCGGGGTCGCCTTTTTCGTTCTCCGGACCCGAGAGCTTCAGGAGCTTAGTCAAGTGGAAGTCCTTCTTCTCCAGAACGAGAATCCGCTCATCGAAACGAAGAATCTTTTAGATGAAAGAAGTCTGGAGAACAAGAACATGATGCTCATCTTCACGGCTATGGAAGAGAAGGATTTATCGAGGAGATAAAACTCATGAAAAATAAATATGCATTTTGGATTGTTTTCTCTCTTGTTGTCGCTTTTGCCGCCGGCCTTATCGGAGGCATTTTCAGCGACAGATATTTTTTCCAGAAAAAGTATGGAAGAAGCGAACGGAGTCGGGCTCACTTTCCCTCTCTGGAACGGATGGCCCAGGACCTGGGTCTTTCCGCTGAGCAGCAAGAGCAGATCAGAAAGATATTCGAAAGGAACGAGGCCAAGCTGAAAGAGCTAAGGTCCAACCTCCACGGCCGCCTCGCGAGCATCCGCGCTGAGCTCAAGAGCGAGATCGATAGTGTTCTGACGGCCGAACAGAAGCAGAAATTTGAAGCCATGATCGAAAGATATGCCTCTCAGAGGAGGAAAGAGTTCGAGGAGAGGAAAGGAAAATTGAACCAAAAACAACAACGGGAGAAAGATGAAGGAGAAATAAGATGAAAAAGAAAGTTGTCATCGGGGTTATTGTCCTGGTGGTCGCAGCAGGGGCAATCCTGGGGTGGACTATCCTGAAAAACAAAAAAAACGGCGCTGTCAAGTACAGACAAGAAGCTGTTTCCAAGGGCGATCTTGAAGCCCTGGTTATAACTTCAGGGACGCTGAACCCTGTCACCGTCGTTGAAGTGGGAAGCCAGGTTTCCGGGAAGATCGACAAGCTTTATGTCGATTTCAACTCCCAGGTTAAACAAGGCCAGGTCGTGGCCGAGCTCGACCAGTCTATTCTGAAGTCCCGCGTCGAGCAGAATCAGGCCAACTATCTCAGCGCTTTGGCTTCACTCGAAAAGTCCAAAGTCACCCTCGATAATCTTCAGAAGAAATACGAAAGGGCCTTGAGCCTTTTCGAGAACAATTTGATCTCCTATGAGGAAAAAGACGCCGCTGAGGCGAATTATCTCGGGGCCAAGACCGATCTTCAGTCCGCCAAAGCCAGGGTGGAGCAGGCCAAATCCCAGGTTGAGTCGAGTAAAGTGGACCTTGGTTACGCCATCATCCGCTCTCCGATCGACGGGATCGTGATTTCCAGGAATATCAATATGGGCCAGACTGTCCAAGCGAGTTACCAAGCCCCCAAGCTTTTCGAAATCGCCAATGACCTGAGCAAAATGCAGGTCGAATGCAGTGTGGATGAGGCCGATATCGGAAAGGTCAAGGAAGGCCAAAAGGTGCGGTTTTCGGTCGATGCCTTTCCGGATGACTCGTTCAATGGCACAGTGAAACAGGTCCGCTATTCTCCGACCGTCACCCAGAATGTGGTGACCTACGCCACCATCGTGGATGCGGATAATCCGGGGATGAAGTTAAGACCTGGCATGACAGCTACCGTCTCCATTATCACCGGTGAGGCGAAGGGCGTCCTCAGGGTCCCGAATGCCGCTTTGAGGTTTACGCCCAATCTTGCGCCCGAGGAAATGGCAAAAATCATGAAGGAGGCCGGCGAGAAGATGTTCGCCCAGCGTCAAGCGGAGGGAGGAGGGCAAAGACAAGAAGCCGGCCGTCCGCAGCAACCCCAGCAGCCGTCCCAAGGGGCGGGGCCGGGCGGCCCGAGGATGATGAACTCCTCCCAGGGTGGCGGCATGCCGGGTCAGGGCGGAATGCGGACAAGAAGGCCCTCCATGGTTTGGCATCTCGATGAAAACGGCAAGCTCCATGTCGCCTTCATCCGGCCGGGCGTGACGGACAACAGCTACACCGAAATTTTGCGCAGCGATTTAAAAGAAGGGCAGGAAGTAATCATCGGCTATGAATCCGGCGGGCCTACAGCTGCAGCTTCCAGTAACCCGCAGCGGATGATGTTCATCGGCCGGTAGATTTCGTCAAGGAGCAAAAAAAGGAAAGAAGATGTCAAATACCCTTATACAACTGGAGAACCTGACCAAGGTCTATAAGGTAGGCGAGACCGAAGTCCAGGCTCTGCGGGGCGTTTCTTATAAAGTCGAAGCGGGAGAATTTCTGGCGATCATGGGGCCTTCAGGTTCAGGCAAGTCGACCTTGATGAACATCATCGGCTGCCTGGACAGGCCGACCTCAGGAAGATATTATTTCGAGGAAGAGGAAGTCTCCACCTTTGACAAGAACAAGCTGGCGCGCGTCCGGAACAAAAGAATAGGCTTTGTCTTCCAGACATTTAATCTGCTTTCCCGAACGACAGCTCTGGAAAACGTAGAGCTCCCCCTGCTCTACTCTGAAGTCCATCCCAAACATAGGACAGAAATGGCCCTTCGCGCCTTAGACACTGTCGGGCTTCGGGAGAGAGCGTATCATAAGACCAACCAGCTTTCCGGCGGAGAACAGCAGCGTGTTGCGATTGGCCGGGCTCTCTTGAATAGTCCTTCTCTGATTTTGGCGGATGAACCGACGGGAAACCTGGACACCAAGACAAGCGCGGAGATCATGACCATTTTCACGAACCTCAATGAGGAAAAAAAGATCACCATGATCATGGTGACGCACGAGTCCGATATCGCCGGTTACGCCAAAAAAAGGGTTTACATCAGGGACGGAAAAATCATCAGAGAAGAGCGGGGCCGCGAGGGCTGCGAAGACCATATAAAAAAGGAGTCATGACTATGAATATTTGGCGCACATCCAAAGTGGCGCTTCGGGCGCTCAGCCGGAATAAAATGCGGACATTCCTGACCGCTCTGGGGATCATCATCGGCGTGGGAGCCGTGATTTCCATGGTCAGCATCGGCGAAGGCGCCAAGCGCGGTGTCGAGGACCGTTTCAACGCTATGGGCACCAACCTTCTTTTTGTCTCTCCCGGGAGCAGGAGCCGCGGCGGCGTGCATTCCGGTTTCGGCGGTTTCAACACGCTCAAACCCGAGGACGCTGAGGCTATTGAACAGCAGTGCGACGCCGTCAAATACACCTCACCATCCGTGAACACGAGAGCACAGGTCGTCTATTCGAACAAGAACTGGAACACATCCATCCAGGGCACAGGAGCGCGTTATCCTGAAGTCAGAAATTGGGAGATCGACCAGGGAACGTATTTTGACGAGAACCAAGTGAAAGCCGGAGCCAAAGTCTGTGTCCTGGGAAGTGAAGTGAAGAAAAATCTCTTCGAGGGCGAAGACGCCATCGGCAAAGTCATCAGGATCAAGAAAATTCCTTTCCGAGTCCTGGGAGTCCTAAAAGCCAAAGGAGAATCCGGCGGCTGGTTCAACCGCGATGACATGATCACGGTTCCTTTTACTGCAGCTATGAAGAGGCTCATGGGCGTTGATTACATATCTTCCATCGATATCCAGGCTGCCTCCATGTCTCAGACAAAAGAGGCCCAGCGTCAGATTGAAGAACTGCTCCGGGTCCGGCACAAGATTGCTCCGGGCGCTGAAGACGACTTTCAAATTAGAAACATGTCGGAAATTGCCGAAGGAGCAGCCCAAGCTACGGGAATATTGACGATCCTGCTCGGCAGCATTGCCTCGATTTCGCTGCTCGTGGGCGGAATCGGCATCATGAATATCATGCTCGTCTCTGTGACTGAGAGAATCCGGGAAATCGGCATCCGCATGGCCGTCGGCGCCCGGGAAAAAGATATCCTTCTTCAATTCTTGACCGAAGCTGTTGTCCTGAGCGTTTTGGGCGGCCTTATCGGCATCTTCTTCGGAGTTGGACTGTCGAAGCTCCTCAAGTATATCTCGATATTCTCCCAGTTCAAGACAGTCGTCTCCGTGCAAGCTATCGTCCTGGCCTTTGTTTTTTCGGCCTCGGTTGGCATATTTTTCGGGTTTTATCCCGCTCGCAAGGCTTCGCGGCTCGATCCTATAGAAGCTTTGCGCTACGAATAAATCATCTAAGGTTTGATTCAGGGAGGTTTGAAATGTTCAGACGAACGACCAAAATTATACCGATTCTGATTCTGCTTTTTGCTTCTGTTTCGTGGGCTCAGGACAAAGAAGCGACTCTCTCACTGACTCTGGATGACGCGATCATGAGAACGCTGAAGAATAACTACGGCGTGGCCATCCAGCTGTTGGGTCCCGAAATAGCCAGCCTCTCCGTTTCCAAGGCCAAGGAAAAATTTCTGCCCACCCTTGGTTTTGGTTATAACAAGAGAAAAAATGAAAGCGCCTCTTATTCCTGGCTGGAAGCTGCAGAGAGGTCGAAATCGAACTATAACGACTACGATGCCCAGATTTCCCAACTCATCCCCACCGGCGGAATGTTGGACGTTTCTTTGGTCACGTACAAGAACTTCAGCAATAGCAAATTCCAGACGGTCAACCCCCGGTTCGGCAGCACGCTCCGTTTCAATTTCAGCCAGCCTCTGCTGCGGGATTTCGGCACAAAGATGACCCGCCGAGATATCATCATCAACCAGAATAACTTAGAAATTTCCGACATCGACCTGGAAAAGACCGTGATGGATGTAATCTACACAGTAGAAGAAGCCTACTGGAACTTGGCTTACAGCCTCGAAAATCTTAAAGTGAGGCAGCAGGCTCTCAAGCTGGCCCAGGACCTACTGGCCAAGAACCAGAGGGCTG
>CAZKEW010000134.1:0-6326 GCA_964551885.1 uncultured Eubacteriales bacterium | reverse complement strand
TATCCCCCTTAAAGATAGGGGGGTGATAGCTCGAAAACGTTGAAAAAAAATTCAATTTATTCCCTTTCTGGGCGACTAATATCATGCGATTGAAAAAATGAGAGGTTTTATCTCAAGCATGGAAACACAAACCGTCCTGACAAGAGTTCAAACCGAGAAAGAGACCTCTCTGGTCATTGAAGACAACGGGGGGACACGAAGGTCTTTCCCCCGGTTCCTGAGCCAGAAAGATTACGAGTACATGTTTGCCCTTCGGGGGAATGAAGATTTCCTCGGTTCGCCGGCAAAAGGGAGCGGCAATTTCCCCTGGAATGGCCAGAGCGCGAGACTCCACAAGATCTTCCAGGCCAAAGAGATAATGATGGACCTCAAAGATTGGTACGAACAGATCTTCAGGGGGAAGGATGGGTTGGATGATGAGGATTATGCCGAGAAAGAGGTCTTTTTTAACTCCAACCTCATCCATTTCATCGCCGCCACGGACGACAACGAGGACACGGTCGGCCATTCCCAGTTTGTGACCGGCTATACGCTCCTTTTAACCAGGGAGCTGGGCATCGAAAACAAGAATTTCTTAGTCGATATCGAGAGGGGCGCGCTTCTCCACGACATCGGGAAAATCGGGATCCCCGACTCCATACTGAAAAAGAAGGGGCCTCTGACCACCATCGAGAGAGAGATAATTAAGGATCATCCTCTCCTGGGCTACAAACTGATCGAGGGATTCTCCTTCCTCCAGAGGGCAGCCCAGGTGGTGCTTTATCATCACGAGCATTTTGACGGCAAAGGGTATCCTTATGGATTGGCTGGAGAGGATATTCCATTAAAAGCCAGGATTTTCTCTCTGGCCGACACGGTTGATGCCATCACTTCGGACAGGCCTTACAGGAAGGGCAGAAGTTTTGAGGCAGCCCGCCGAGAGATCGAAAAATACAGCGTCAGTCAGTTTGACCCCCAGCTGGTGGAGGTTTTTCTTTCCATCCCCGAAGAGAGATGGCAGAAAGCGAAATTGGATACTCTGAGAACTCTGTGTCTCCCCACCATCCACTAATTTTCTTGCCGGTTTTCTTCCCGAGAATCCCTCAATTTTGAGTCTTGCTCTAAAGCTTGGGCAAAAATCTCCGCTGTATGAAAAGACTGGACAGGCACTCGCTCTTTTCTCAGCCCCGACCGGAGCTGGAAGAGGCAGCCGGGGCAATCTGTGGCCGCAAGAGAGGCCCGACTCTCCAAGATTTCCTTCTCTTTTTTTTTCCAAAGATGCGCGGAAATCTCTGGGTTTTTGAAGGTGAAAACGCCGCAAAACCCGCAGCATGTCGGAGGGACGGTTGTCGCCGAAAGTTGGAAGCCAAGGGCCTGGAGGAGTTTCCCGGGCTCATTCCGAAGCTTTAAATCGGCGAGATAATGGCAGGGATAGTGGTAATACAGCTTAGATTTTACCGGAGTCCCTTTTTGTTCCGGCAAATAACCTTTAGCAACCATGAAGGCCGTGAAATCAAAAACCTTGTCCCGCCAGCGCGCAGCCTGCTTGTCGATGTCGGGATAAAGATTTTTGAGGAGAGAATGACCGGTGGGGCAGATAGTGAGGATAAAATCAGGGGTTTCCCTTTCGAATGACTTCAGATTTTGCCGGGCCAGCTCTCGGACTGCTTTTTGGTCTCCAAGATGAAGGCTGGGAGCGCCGCAACAGCCTTGGTCGGGCGGTGTGACCACCTGAAACCCGAAATGGGTAAGGGCCTTTTCGACGCTCTGCCGGATTTCCGGAAAAAAATATTTGACCAGACATCCCTGGAAAAAATAGACCTTCTGCCCTGCTGTTTCTTCTCTCGTTCTGTCTATTCGCGGTTTTAAGACAGGAAGCCTTTTCCCGCGCGCCCAAGAGAAAGGAAGGCTCCTGAGATAGCCGTCTTTTTGCCAAAGTTTTTGGAGAATGGCCAGGACCCCGGCTCCGTTTTCGGCCAGAGTCTGTTTTCGGAATACAAACGAAAAGCCCTTTTCTCTGAGCCCCGGGCCTTTTTCTGACTTAAGCTTCAGGAGTAGCTCTCCTGTGGGAATACTCACGGGACAGAAATCTTCGCATTTTTTGCAATCGGCGCATAAATCGAGCGTCTTGTAGGACTCATGGAGAGACTCGGTGACTGCGGTCAAAAGCGTCCCTATTCCTCCCGGATAAACGGGCCCGCCGAAAACGTGGCCGCCTATGGATTGGAAGACCGGGCAGACGAGCATACAGCCCCCGCACTTCAAGCAATAAAGGATCTCCTCGAAATCCTTATTTTTGGCCAGGTCGATCCTGCCGTTATCGAGAATGATGATGTGGACCTCCTGAGGTCCATGAACGCCGACAATACGTTCTTTCTCGATGTCGGTCGTCGAGCTGGGGCCGGTGATAAAGGAAACATAGGATGTCAGCTTCCGGCCGGAAGAAGCGATGGTCAGAGCTTTGATAAGAGTTGTCGCCTCTTCCAGGGTTTCCACGAATTTTTCTGTCGTCACCAGGGCGATATGAACGGGGGGAAGGGTTGTGACGAGACGGGCATTGCCTTCATTGCTGATTATGGCGATCGTGCCCGACTCGGCGACAGCCAAGTTAGCCCCGGAAATGCCGATATCAGCCTGGGTAAAATAGCGGCGCATTTCTTCTCGGGCTATGCGGACGATCTCTTTTGCTTCGGCGGGGACAGGGCGGCCGAGATGGCGGCTCAAAATTTCAGCCATCTCTTCTTTGCTTTTATGAAGAGCGGGCGCAGTGATATGGGAAGGCCTGTCCTTGGCCAGCTGGATGATCCACTCTCCCAGGTCTGTTTCAACGACCTCGAATCCATTCTTTTCCAGGAAATCATTCAGCTTGATCTCCTGGCTGACCATGGATTTTGATTTGACGATGAGCCTGGCCTTTTTCTCTTGAGCGATCCGCAGGATAGCGCCAAGAGCTTGCTGGGGGGTCGAAGCCTTATGGATGTGCGCTCCCGCTTTTGCGGCTTCTTCGCTGAATCTCCGGATGAGCTCGGGGAGTCGGCCGACGTTCTTTTCCCTGATAGAGCGAGCCTTTTCCTTGTACTCTTCCCAGGGAATCTCTTTGGCTGTCTCCAGATGTTTCTGATTGTGCTGGGTGGAGGCTCGGTTGAGGGCTTTCTGGAGGTTCAGGTCCTTAAGGGCACGCCTGACCTTCCTCTTCTGTTTCAAGCGGGAGAACAATCAGGACTCCTTGTCTTTTTTCGAAAGGTAGGACCGGGGGTCTGCCAGAATCTGCCTGGGTTTGCTGCCTTCCGAGGGGCCGAGAATTCCTTCCTGCTCCATCTGGTCGATGATCCTGGCGGCGCGGGCGTACCCTAATTTCAGCTTTCTCTGAAGATAAGAAGCCGAAGCTTGGCCGGTGAGGAGGATAAGTTCGACCGCTTTCTCATACAGTTCATCCTTCTCTCCTGTGTCTTCCCACTCTTGTTCTGCCGGGCTCTTGATGAACTTGACCAGCTTCGTGTCGAATTCAGGAGTTCGCTGTTCTTTGACGAATTTCACCAAGCGGGTGACTTCCGGGATAGAAATATAAGCGCAATGGAGCCTGATCACACGCGGATAGTTGGGGGGCATGAAGAGCATGTCGCCAAGGCCCAATAGCTTTTCCGCTCCGGAAGTGTCGATGATGATTCGGGAGTCAACCTTGGAGGGAACACGGAAGGCGATGCGGCTGGAGAAGTTGTTCTTGATCGTGCCGGTAATGACATCGATGGAGGGCCGCTGGGTGGCCATGACTAAATGAATTCCGACAGCTCTGGCGAGCTGGGCCAGGCGGGCGATACTAGACTCGAACTCTTGAGCGCCGATCATCATCAGCTCGGCGAGCTCGTCGATGATAATGACGATGTAGGGCAGAGGCTTGAATTTTACTTTCTCTTCCTCAGTCAGCTTTCCCTTTTTCTCCTTGAGAATCTTATGGATCTGATGGTTGTACTGCTCGATGTCCCTGACTTTGAGGAAGCTCAACTGGTGATATCTCTCTTCCATTTTTCTGATAGCGTCCAGCAGGATACCGCCGGCCTTTTTGGGGTCGTTGATGACGGGGCTGAGAAGATGCGGAATTCCGTCATACAACGTAAACTCGAGTCTCTTGGGGTCGATGAGGATCAGCTTGACTTCATCCGGGGAGGCTTTGTAAAGGATGCTGGCAATAAGCGAATTGAGGGCGACGCTCTTGCCGGTTCCGGTGGCGCCGGCGATGAGGAGATGGGGCATGACGGAAAGGTCGGTGACGTAGACCTCGCCATGGATCGTTTTCCCCAAAGCGAACGTGAGCTTGGAGGGGGACTTGAGGAATTTTTCCGACTGGATGATGTCCCTGAGCTTGATGACTTCTCTCTTGTTGTTGGGGATCTCAACGCCCAGCGAGGACCTTCCCGGGATTCTCTGGATCCGGACAGATTCTGCTCCCAAAGCTAACGAAAGGTCTTCGGAGAGGCTGGCCACTTGGCTGACCTTGATCCCGGGGTTAGGGTAGAATTCATAGGTCGTGACGACGGGCCCTGGGTGATACTCCTTGACTTCTCCCTCGACACGGAATTCCCGGAGCTTGTCTTCGATCCTCATCTTTTTTTCATAGAGTTCATTCTTATCAATCTGTTCTGAGGGAAGTCCCGGGTCAAGAAGGGTGAGAGGCGGAAAATTGTAATCTCCCCTCTGCTCCATCTCAGGAAACAGAAGCTTCTCCGGGGGAGGAAGCGAGGGCGGGTAGATAAGGATCGGCTCCGGCCTTTCGCCCTTCTTAAGTTCTTTCTTTTCTTCCTTTTTCTCTTTAGGCTTTTCCTCTTCTTTCTCTGCCTCCTTCTCTTTTTTTGGAGCTTTCTCCGGAAGAGAAGAATATTTCTCGATAACTTTTTGCCTCATTTTCTCTTTGGCTTTGGACTTCTGGTAATGAGTGACTTTGATCCGGACTTCCTTGATGGCAAAACTCAGGAACCGGGCAAAAAAGGTCACCAGCCTTCCCAGAGAGAGTTCGGTGGAAAAGAGAATAAAAAGCAGCAGAAGGGCAAGGAGGAAAATGAGCGTCCCTGTCTGGCTAAAATAAGGGATCAAGAGCCCCGAGAGGATGTCGCCGAGAAGTCCGCCGGCCTGGATGTCAGCCCCTCTCCAGGAGAAACGAGGGAAGAGCAGGGAGAAGAGCGCGGAAAGAAGGAGGAGTAAAAAGAGGCTTCCTCCGATCTTGAGCAGAAGACGGGCTTCGCCCCGCGGAAGCAGGGTTTTGACTCCCAGGAAGCCGCAAAAAATCGGAAGGAGGAAAGCGGCCAAACCGAAAAATTGGAGAAAAGCTTCTGCCAGGGATGCGCCGACTTTGCCGCCGTAGTTTTGAGTTTTTTGGCCGGGAGAAGTGACGCTCGCCCAGGAGGGGTCATGCGCGTCATAGCTGATCAAGCTGATGAAGGTAAAAAGAGCAAAAAGGATCAGCAAAAGGCTGAAGATCTCTATGGACCTAAGGCGTTTTTTTCGCGACTCTTTTTTCGGCGGCGCGGCCGTTTTCTTCTTTTTCTTTCTCTTCATCGGGATGAATTATAACATAATTAGGCCTGTTTTCTGAACGGCAGAGGTAGAGGATAAAATGGGAAGGATTTTAACCGAAAATTCTCAGGGCAGACGCGCTTAAAAAACAAAAACCAGGCCCGCCGCGTACTCGAGACCGCCTAAATGGATTGGGATATCATTTTCTTGGGCTTTGGTCACAGTATATTTGAGTTTCAGGTTAATCATCACCGGGACGCTTTTGGAAAACCGGATAAAGGCTCCTCCCATAAAATGATAGCCGTTCGTGTAATTCAAGACCGTTCCGATGGGATTGTCCTCATAGTAGAAGTAAAAATCGGCTCCTCCGCCAAAGTAGGGATTTAGGATGCCAAGGGGGACAACGTATCGGAGCCCCAGAGAGATAGGGAGGAGGTAGAAATCCGTTTGCTCTTTGGAAAAAGTCAGGGTGCCTGTCCGATTGTAGTATTTTATCTCTAAGTAAAAATTGAAGTTGGAAACGATGGCGGCGGATAAACCCATTCCGCCCATGAGGCCCCCCTTTGCATAGACCGCGTCAAAGCGAGGTTCATTCATGCTGTAACTGCCGACCGTAAATTCCAAAGTTCCTTGGCGGATTGTTCGCTCGGGAGAAGAAAAGGTTAAAGCGTTCAAGATGAAGATGGCGGCAAGAAAAAGAAACCCCTTTCTTTTATCGATTTTTCTGGTCAACACAATCCTCCTTGATGAGCATATTTTTCTTCTCCTCTATTTAGTCGCCTGAACTCCCGGGTTCGCCATTTTTTTCCTTGAGCACAGCGTTAATGTCATTGAACAGC
>CAZKEW010000133.1:3599-6353 GCA_964551885.1 uncultured Eubacteriales bacterium | reverse complement strand
AATGATCCAACCCCAACTCCCCCTTCATCTCCTCGTAATCCTGTTCAATACGGAAACGCCCTTTCGCTGTTCGGACCAATCCCCTCCAGGAGGTCCGCTGGGGAGGCAGGCTGGAGAGCCAATATTTCGAAGGTTCTTGGCTTCCCTCCGGCCATTCGATCAGCAGTTCTTCCGCCGGTACCTGCATCGTCTTCCCTTGCACCAACCCATTGGCCATCCAGACAACCACCCGGGCAAAACGAGAACAGAGAGGCCCCTTTGTCCCTTCTCGCCACGTGATCTTCTTCCAACTCTGAGAAGGCAAGCCCTTGGCAATCTGCCAGAGATTTCGACTAGGGGGAAGCTCCTTCGCATAGAGGCGTTTTCGGGGTTTTCCTCCTTGTTTCATCGGAGGCTCAGGAGGATGAGGATTTTCCGTCCAAGCCTTCAGATCCCCCCTCACTTGGACGACGTAATCCAACTCCCTGTTTCTCAAGCCCTGACGAAAATCATACGCATCCCCATAAGCCGAATCCGCCAAGACCAGACGATCCTGCAATCCCCACCCTCTGACTTCATCAATCAGATCCAGCGCCAACTCGGTCTTCGTCTTGAAGGTAATCTCCTCTGGGACTCCAGCCTCCTTCCTTCGCACGGGATCATTGATCCACTGATCCGGAAGAAACAAAGCCCAGTCCAAGGGTGTGCTTGTGTCGTCTGTCCCCAGATCCAACGTCACCGCCACCTGACAGTTGGCGGTCTTGCCCAAAGCGCCACAGTACTGTCGAGCCACTCCCACCGAGTGTTTCCCTTGCTTGGGAAAAGAGACCTCATCAATTATCCAGTGAGCTTCGGGAGCAAATTCACCCTCCACCTTCCTGGCCAGAGAGGCTCGAACCTCCCGCGAAGACCAGGGACTCTGATTCACAAATTGCTGCAAGGCCTGTACGTCCCCGTCCGGAAGACGATTGGCCATGGGCTCGATGGATTTACGCTCCCCATCCATCAGGAGACCTCGAATGTATTCTTCGGCATGCTGTCTCCGCTCCGTGCGTCCCATGCACAGAAGAATATCACTCAAGAAGGCCTCCAGCTTTGATCGAAATCGTTCTATCTCTCGTTCTTCCATACCCGCAAGGATATACCAAAGCCTCACTCCTTGTCAAGACATACGTAACGTAGTAGTACTAATAGCTCGATACTTTTACGAAAGTCCCCTTTATAGTTATATTTAAATGCCTCGCTATAATATTTAAAAGCCTCGGGAGAGCTGGTCGTTATTTTTGCTATCCCCTTATCAATTTCGCTGGCCATTTGTTCTGTCGAGAGCCTGAGGTCCGTTTTGATTCTCCTCGTGAAATCATCCACCATAGAAAAAATACTTTCTTCCCCTCTGCCTTCCTCGGAGCCTGAACCGACAAGCTCTCCTGAATCCATTTTCTGAATAGTATAATTGATTCGAAATCTGTCACCTGCTTTGGCGAAGCCTCCAGCAAGCCAACTTGATCCAGGATCTCATAAAGCCTATCTCTGCTTAAGACATTCATGTATTTTGACTGCGAGAGGTCGGTTATCAGCAACTCCGCTATGGCCTTCCTCCAGTGATCCAGACCTTCTTCGCCCGTATTATTTTCAAAATATAAAACAGCCAGAGAGGGTTTCCCGGATGGCATAGGAACGGCTTTCTTTGAGGGAAGAAGCTTCCAGAGAATCACTCCGATGATGGCGAGAGAAATAAATACAAGAGCAGGAATGAAAATCTTCTTCAATCCGAATGTTACTGTGATTTCTTTTGATGTAAAGGGCTTTCTTTTTGAGACAATTTTCTCTGCAGTTGGAATGCCATCTTCCATTTTAGATAGCCCAGAGCGCAATTCTCCTGCACTTTGATACCTCTTCTCCTTATCCTTCTCCAAGCATTTCAATATCAAACGGCTGAGGTCTTCCGGAATTTGCGGATTGAGATCCTTGGGGTCGCGCGGAATTTCGCTTTTATGTTTTATGCCGATGGTGAAGGGCGTATCCCCTTCAAAAGGCACCCTCCCTGTTACCATCTCGTATAAGATGACTCCCAGCGAATAGAGATCCGAGCGCTGGTCAACTTCCTTTCCTTCTACTTGCTCAGGGCTCATATACTCGGGTGTCCCTATCATCACCCCTGCTCCGGTGATTCCTCTGGCATGAAGGGACCGAGCGATCCCGAAATCCATGATCCTGGCATTGCCTTCCTGATCCACCATGATGTTTTGCGGCTTTAAATCACGGTGCACAACTCCTAACCGATGGGCTTCTTCCAGCCCCTCGCAGACCTGCTTCGCCACCAAAATGGCCTGCCCCGCGCTCAGCCGGCCAACTTTTCTGATGAGCTGCTTCAGGTCCTCCCCATGGACATATTCCATGGTGATAAAATGTGCGCCTTTCTCTTCACCCAGGTCAAACATTTGACAGACATTCTTATGCCGGATCTTCCTGGCTAACTTCAGCTCATTGTTGAATCTCTCGATCGTTTTCTTATCCAGGCCGATTTCAGGTTTGATGAGTTTGAGGGCGATCTTTTCGCCAATCTTGGTGTCAAGTACCTTATAGACCCTGCCCATGCCTCCGTGGCCCAATTCTTCGATGATCTGGTAGCGGTTGGCGAACATAGTCCCCGTAGCTAATTCTTCTTTTTGCGTTTCAAGAGTTTGGGTTGGAGAGCGTTGAATTTCCGCAGAAGTCGGGAGCTCGGTTCCACAATCCGAACAAAAGCGGCAAGTGCCGGGATTCTCAGAATGA
>CAZKEW010000133.1:0-3499 GCA_964551885.1 uncultured Eubacteriales bacterium | reverse complement strand
AGCTGTGCGGGGTTAGTGCGGCAGGCCGAAAACATAATACACCAGACAGAGCAACCCCAACACGACCGATCCGGCATTAAGCTCTTTCCTGCGTCCCGCCAAGAGTTTGAATAAGGGGTATAGAACAAGTCCGGCCGTCAAACCGTTGGCGATATTGTAGGTGAAAATCATCATGACAATCGTGGCGAACGAAGGGATCACTTCCGTCAAGTCGTTAAAATCAATCTTTTTGATAGAACTGAGCATCAGCACGCCCACGGCGATAAGCGCCGGGCCGTAAGCATATCGCAAGCGCTGTAAAGGCTCAATCAGAGGAATAAAAAACAGAGACGCCACAAAAAGGACAGCGGTCGTAACGGCCGCCAAACCGGTCCGGGCGCCTTCCCGGATGCCGGTGGCCGATTCGATATAGGCCCCGCTGGTTGAGGTGCCGACCAGGGCGCTGAACATGCACGACACAGCATCCACCATCATGGGACGCTCAATTTGAGGAAAGTTACCCTTTTCATCGATCATGTTGCCCGCTGCGCCCACGCCGACGAGCGTGCCGAGCGTATCCAGAAAGCCCATGAGAAAAAGCGTGAGGAGAATCGGCAAAAGACTTAGCTTCAGCATTCCCACTATATCCAGCTTAAAGGCGATCGCGCCCAAGCTGAATTCACCAACGAAAGGAAGCGCCAGGACGGCTCGCGGCGCCTCTCCCAGTCCCGCTACATATCCCAGAACAGCGGTGGCTGCGATTCCCAGCAGGATTCCTCCCCGAACTCGGCGATACAACAAAATACTGATGATAAGAAAGCCAAAGAGTGCCAGAAGGACCTGTGGCGATCTCAGGTTCCCGATCTTAACGGGCACATCTGGAGCAGAGAGCACGGAAGCACTGCCCCGGATAAGCGCCTGGGGCGGCATTCCGGCAACAGAACTGGTCACGATACCTGTTTCATAGAGCCCAATGAATGCCAGGAACAACCCGATTCCGACGGCGAAGCTATGTTTCAAACTGACGGAGATCGAGTTCGCCAGCCAGGACCGAACCCGCAAAAGAGTAATGAGCGCAAACGCCAGTCCACTGATGAACACCGCGCCAAGTCGCTGCTGCCAGCCGATTCCCATCATAGCCAGCCCGAAGGCAATGAACGCGTTCTCCCCCATGTAAGGAGCCACAGCAATAGGCCGATTGGCATAAAAACCCATCAAGAGCGAGCCAAAGGCCGCCGCCAAGATTGTGGCGACTGTGCTCGGACCTTGCGGGATTCCGGCGAAACTCAAAATCGCCGGATTGACGACAATAATGTAAGCCATGGTGATGAAGGTCGTCGCTCCCCCCAAAATTTCGGTCCGGACTGTGGTCCCGTTTTCTCGCAGTTTAAAGAGGCGCTCTGTCAGCGGAAAAGGCATATTCGGCCTCCTCCATTAAATTCATTTTTGAAGCGGGTTATATGGGCAGATATCGTAAGTAAAGATATATCCGGAAAAACCTGAAAGTCAAGTGGGGAAACAGGGAAGCGGCTATTGTTGACAAGAGGGCGTTTTTATCTTTAAATGAAGTCACTTCCATCGGAGAGGAAGAAGCATGATCGATAAAGTCAAGAGCAAGATCTGCGAAGTCAAGGATTTCCCGAAGCCGGGCATAGGTTTTAAGGACATCACTCCCGTTGTCCAGGACGCCGCCACTTACAAATACGTCATCGACCGTATGGCCGCTTGGGCCAGGAAGAAAAAGCCCCAGCTCATTGCCGGCATCGAGTCGAGAGGCTTCCTCTTTGCCTCACCTGTCGCTCACAAGTTAGGCTTGGGCCTCACCATCATCCGGAAAAAGGGAAAGCTTCCGCGCAAGACCGTCTCGGTCAGAGCTCCCAATGAGTATGCCGTCGAGCATTTCGAAATGCATGCGGACAGCATCCAGCCCGGCGAACGCGTCCTCATCATCGATGACTTGATCGCCACAGGCTCCTCGTCCATCAGCGCCATCGACCTCGTCGATAAACTCGGAGGGAAAGCTGTCGGGTTTGCCGCCCTTGTCGAGCTGGCTTTTCTCAACGGTGTCGAAAACATCAAGAAAGCTCATCCCGAGGTGGACATATTCGCCCTCATCAAGTTCGAAGAATAAGGAATTGGCCTAATGATGAGGTGATTGAATGAGACATGCGCTTTTTTCTATATTCCTCGGCCTCATATTTATCTTCATCCTGAGCTGCGCGCCCGCAACGGTCTATAAAACCCTACTCAGTCCCTACGGCCCCAGCGAAGCAAAATGGGTTAAGAAGACTCTGGCTAAAATGACTCTCGAGGAAAAAATCGGCCAGATGATCGCCTGGCGGTATAACGGCCGGTTCGTCAACCGCGATAGCGACTACCTCAAGGAACTCGTCGACCTCGTGGCCAAAGAAAAAATCGGCGGCTTGATCATCTTCGCCGGCGAAGTCTATGAGACAGCCCACCTCACCAACTTCTTGCAGGAAAAATCCAAGATCCCGCTTCTCATCGCTGCCGACTTCGAATGGGGCGCGGCCATGCGGATCAACGGAACCACTTTATTTCCCCCCTTCATGGCCCTGGGAGCCACAAATTCCGAGGACCTAGCTTATCAGATGGGTAAAATCACCGCGGTCGAGGCCAGAGCCATGGGAATTCATATGACCTATGCTCCTGTGGTGGATGTCAACATCAACCCGGATAACCCCATCATCAGCACGCGCTCTTTGGGCGAGAACCCTGAGGATGTCGGCCGCCTGGCTGTGTCCTTCATCAAAGGATGCCAGGAAAACGGCCTGATTGCCACGGCCAAACATTTTCCCGGACATGGGGACACTGATGTGGATTCCCACAGCTTGCTTCCCACAATCAAAGGGGACAAGAGCCGTCTCGAAAAAGTGGAGCTCTATCCTTTTGCCCAGGCAATCCGGGCTGGCGTTCAGGCCATCATGACAGCTCACCTCTATGTACCCGCCTTGGACCAGACGCCTGGTCTTCCAGCGACGCTTTCTCCTTTGATCCTGGCCCAGCTTCTGAGGAAAGAAATGGGCTTCAAAGGACTGATCGTCACGGACGCAATGACCATGGGAGGAATAACCAATACTTTCACAGCCCAGGAAGCCGCTCTAAAAGCGGTGGAGGCAGGGGTGGACATGGTCCTCCTGCCGCCTGATCCTCCCGGCGTTATCGATGCTTTGGTGAAGGCTGTCTCCTCCGGCAAGATTCAAGAATCAAGGATCAATGAGTCGGTCCAAAGAATCTTGGAGCTAAAGGCGAGACTCGGGCTTCAGAAAAACAAGTTAGTGGATATTAACCAGCTGCCTTTAAAAGTGGCCTCGAAGGAGCACCTCGAACAGGCCGAACTCACCTTTGAAAAATCCGTGACCC
This sequence comes from uncultured Eubacteriales bacterium, assembly GCA_964551885.1. GTDB lineage: Bacteria > Acidobacteriota > Aminicenantia > Aminicenantales > UBA8522 > CAZKEW01. Next base: position 136 of record CAZKEW010000133.1, on the reverse strand, counting down.
TGGTCAAAAACGAGGAAAATATCCTTCCGCTCTCCTTGACGACGCTCCAGAAAAAAATTGCCGTTTTCTCTTTAAGCAGCGATGCTGACGATTACTATGCCGGGAGCACTTTCATAAGAGAAGTGCAGAAGCGAAG
>CAZKEW010000132.1:0-6392 GCA_964551885.1 uncultured Eubacteriales bacterium | reverse complement strand
GATGATTCCCGCTTCTGCAAAAAGTGCGGAACACCTATTCATCCTTCTGATGAAGCCTTCTTATCTCATACCAGGACGATCCTAAGACCCATAGAAGAGCTAACTCCTAAAACTCTGCTTGCTGACAAATACAAAATCGTTGAAGTCGTGGGAAGAGGAGGCATGGGTATTGTGTATAGAGCAGAGGACACAAAGCTCAAACGAAATATCGCCCTTAAATTCCTGCCTCCAGAATTGATCCGGGATGAAGAGGCCAGAGAACGTTTTGTTCTTGAAGCTCAGGCAGCCGCGGCTCTATCCCACCCCAATATCTGCACTATCCATGAAATTTGTGAAGAGGAAGGCAACTCCTTCATTGCCATGGAATACATCGAAGGACAGAGCTTGAAGGCGAGGATGAAGAAAGCTCCGCTGGGTGTGGAAGAAGCTTTGGACATTGCAATTCAGGTGGCAGAGGGTTTGGATGAGACTCACAAGAAGGGGATCATCCACAGGGACATCAAGAGCGCCAACATCATGATGACTGATAAAGGTCAGGCCAAGATTATGGATTTTGGGTTGGCTAAGGTCAAAGGAGGGACTCTGCTGACAAGGGAAGGAACGACTCTGGGGACTGTGGCTTACATGTCACCAGAGCAAGCTCGAGGTGAAGAAGTCGATCATCGCTCCGACATCTGGTCGTTGGGAGTGGTCCTGTATGAAATGCTTAGCGGAAAGCTCCCTTTTATGGGAGACCGTGAAGCCTCTATTCTCTATTCTGTCGTGCACGAGGAGCCAAAGCCGCTCAAAGCTATGAAACCTGACATCCCGGTTGAACTGCAACAGATCATCAATCGTGCATTAAAGAAAAAGCCTGAATCCCGTTATTCCTCAGCATCAGAAATGCTGAAAGACTTAAAGAATTATCGAGACAGTTTGAGAGCCGACGAGATGGGAGCCTATAGCTTCCGTTCATTCCTCCGTTTCATTCGGAAACCTATTGTTGCCATTCCAGCAATTGTCATAATCGCCGCCGTCGCCATCGCACTGGTTTGGTTCTTCAACCGCCAGACCAAGATCCGTTGGGCAAGAGAACAGGCCATTCCTGAGATCAACAGGCTCATAGATGATCTGAATTTCGCCACAGCATTTCGTTTAGTGGAAAAAGTTGAAAAGTACACTCCTGAAGAACCGCGCTTGATAGAGCTGCTTCCGAGCATAGAGAGGCACATTTCATTTCAGACGACTCCAACAGGAGCAAGTGTCTATCTATACGATGAAATCGATAACGATTGGGAGTATGTGGGTCAATCACCAATTGATAAGGTGAGGACTCCGCCAGGATATAAGCGATGGAAAATCGAAAAAGATGGATTTGAGACTGCAGAGGGAGCGATGGTCACCAGGTCAGGTTCAATTGCTGAGATCAATATAAAATTAGACAAAAAAGACAGTCTCCCTCCAGGAATGATCAGGATGCCGGGCGGAGAATTTGGGCTCGGTTTGGTTGGTCTTGATCATTTGGACGCACAGCCTATAAATGATTATTTCATTGATAAATATGAAGTTACGAATAAAGAATTTAAAAGGTTTATCGATCATGGAGGTTACGAAAAAAAAGAATACTGGAAACACATATTCAAAAAAGATGGAAGCATAATATCCTGGGAAGAAGCCATGGCCGAGTTCAAGGATAAAACTGGAAGACCAGGCCCGGCAACATGGGAAATGAGCGATTACCCTGAGGGTCAAGACAACTATCCCGTGACAGGAATCAGTTGGTACGAAGCCGCAGCCTATGCAGAATTTGCCGAAAAGAGTCTCCCGACTGTATATCATTGGGACAGAGCTGCCGATCCCCAGCAAAGTAACTATATTGTCCCTGTCAGCAATTTTAATGGCAGCGGCCCTTCTCCTGTGGGGAGTCATCAGGGCATCACTTCTCATGGAACCCGCGATATGGCAGGGAATGTTCGCGAATGGTGTTGGAACGAAGGAGAGAATAATTATCGATATATTCTGGGCGGGGGATGGAATGATCAAGTCTATATGTTCAACTGGGCCTACTCACAGCCACCCTTTGATCGGTCTCCTATCAATGGATGTCGCTGTGTCAAGTATCTGGGAAAGGATGAAAATTTAGAAATTCTAAAAGGCTCCATAAAACTTCCTTACCGTGACTTTATGAAGGAAGAACCTGTTTCTGATGAAATTTTCAATATTTATATGGGCATGTACAAGTATGATAAAAGGGAATTGAATACCGCAATCGAATCCGCTGATGAGCGGGCTGCGGACTTTATAAAGGAAAGGATTTCCTTCGATGCAGCATACGGAGGCGAACGTGTCATCGCCTATCTTTTCCTGCCCAAGGCTGGAAATCCACCTTACCAGGCTGTTGTCTATTTTCCGGGTTCTTCCGCTATTGATCAACGTTCTAGTGAATCTATTGAATCTCTTCAATTTCGAGCCTATGATTTTATTGTAAAAAGCGGACGCGCCTTGATTTTTCCAATCTATAAGGGAACTTATGAAAGGGGAGATAATCTTGTTTCCAGCCTGCCCAATGAAACGAACCTTTACAAAGAACATGTGATCCAGTGGGCAAAAGATCTGGGCAGGTCTATTGATTATCTGGAAACCCGAAAAGATATCGATACTGATAAAATCGCTTATTATGGATTCAGTTGGGGAGGTAGAATGGGCGGGATCATGCTCGCTGTTGAAAAGCGTTTTAAGGCAGGTATTCTTAATCTTGGAGGGTTGAGATTTCAGAGGCAGCTGCCGGAGGTGGATCCTTTTAATTTCGTTTCTCGAATAAAAATGCCGGTGCTGATGCTGAATGGACAATACGATCACTTTTTTCCTTATGAAACCTCGCAAATTCCAATGTTTAAGCTACTCGGCACACCACCAGAACATAAACGTCATGTTATTTATGAAACTGGACATTTTGTGCCAAAAACTCAACTCATCAAAGAAGCGCTTGATTGGCTGGATAGATACTTAGGGCCTGTGAAATGAAAACTCGGAAAAAACTATAAGAAGCAGGACAGCAGAGAGGGCATATACAAAAGGTATGCGGCTATTTGAGAAGAGCTGAGACGGAAATGTCCTCGTCCAGATCCGGCCAGAAGATATTTAATATTATTCTGGATGATCTCCTCGATTTCTCTGAGCTCCCTTTCTTTATACCCGACGGATCCGGCGCGGTCAATAGGCTCTTGATGTGCATAGAAAAATAACAAAAATTATTGAAATTATTGTGCTATTTATTATAACATATTGTGCATAATAATGAGGTATCGCTATGAGAACGACCGTTACTCTTGAAAAGGAAATGATCGATGAGCTCCTGGACGAAACCAAGGCCAAGAGCAAAGCCTCGGCCGTCAGGGAGGCCGTGGGTGATTATCTCCGGCGAAAGAAGATTTCCAGGATAAAGTCACTGAAGGGAAAGCTTGAATTTGACCGCGAGACGGCCTCAAGAAGGCGTCATGAGCGCTGATCGAGTCCTGGTCGATACCTCTGTTTGGGTGAGTTATTTCCGCGGAGGATCGCCGGTCATCTCCGAGAAGCTCGACAGGCTGCTTGCGGGCGCCGAAGTCTGCGTTCCCAAAATCGTTCTGGCCGAACTCGTCAAGGGCGCCAAATCAGAACGGGAAATCTCTACGATCAAGGATTTCTTTGACGCCTTCACGATCCTGGATCAGGGTTCAGGGACTTGGTGGGAGGCAGGAAAGCTCGCCCGAGAGCTCAAGAGGAGGGGGAAGACGATTCATCTCCTGGACTGTTATATTGCCGTGATCGCCCAGGAGAATGCCTGCGCCATCCTCACTCTGGATGATCATTTCAAAGAAATTCAGAGACTGATGCCAATCACGCTCATTTGAGAATGCTTATCGCCGCCCTTTCAGACCTGCATGGAATCAGCTCCAGGTTTAAAAAAGCCCGCCGACTTCTCGACCAAGGAATTGAGACGCTCCTTTTGGGGGGAGACATCGCCCAAAATGGCTCGCCGGAATTTCAGCAGGCCAATATCAGGGCATGCTTTGAAATCCTTCTCTCCGGAAAACGGGATGCCCGGATCTTTGCCATCCCAGGAAATGACGATTGGAAAATCGTCGAAGAAATCCTGCGTGAAATACCAGAGGTCGCGGTCCCGACGGGTCAAGCCTATCCTCTTAATGACTCATTCTTCATTGTTGGCTACCCCTATGTGCCAATCACGCCGTTTCTTTTTAAGGACTACGAAAAGTGGGACGACGATCGATATCCAGATTTGCCTGCGGACCCCGCCGAGTTGGAAGGCGCGATGATCGCCCACGGCCTGAACCTTGAGGGGTATAGGACACGTGGCTTGGAGCGATACGAATTTCTCTTTGATCCCAGTGATCGAAAGGACAATATTTCCGCCGATATGAAGAAGTTGTCCCGACTGAGCGATCCTCAAAAAACGGTCTATCTTTTCCATTGCCCTCCTTTCGGGCACTTTGATTTCGGGATTTCCCTGGAGGGCCGCGTCCATATCGGCAGCCGGGCCATCGCCGAGTTCATCTGCAAGAACAATCCCTGGCTGACCATCCACGGCCATAGCCACGAAGCCGTCTCTGTGATGGAGGGGGAATTCACTTTCAGCGTCGGCGGCAGCAGGGGAGTCGCCGTCGGCGCCGGAAACGACCCCTCCGTGCTGAACGGCGTGCTCATCGACATTGCCTCGCGCTCTCTAAGGAGAATCACGCTATGAGAAATATCTATTTCTCGGCCGACACGCACTTCAACCATGCCAATATCGTCTATTTCTGCCAACGCCCGTTTGATACAGTAGCAGAGATGAACGAGGCCCTGATCGCCAAGTGGAACGCCAGAGTCGGGGAAGGAGACCTTGTCTATCATCTGGGAGATTTTGCCTGGGGTGACTGGAAACCCGTCCTCGATCGGCTGAACGGCGATATCATTCTGATCAGAGGCGGACATGATAAGAAGCCGGCCAAGAAATTCGCCTCGCGCTTTCTTCATATCGCGGATCTCCTGGATATCGTTGTTGAGAGATACGCGGTCGTCCTTTGCCACTACTGCCTGCGGGTCTGGAACAAGAGTCATTTTGATTCCTGGCATCTCTTTGGCCACAGCCATGGCCGGCTTCCGGCGCTCGGCAAGTCACTCGATGTCGGCGTCGACGGCCATGATTTCGCGCCCTGGTCGTGGGAAGATATCAAAACTTATATGGCCGGCCGGCCCCATAATGAGAATTTCTTAGGGTCGGGAAAAAAGGGAGACGGTTCTCCTTTTCTTTCCTAATCGCTTTCTCATTTGATGTTTATACCGCGATGGTCTTATAGGTTTCTCGGTGGCTTTATTGGCTTGTCAGCTTGGCGCTGATGAGGCGGTTGAGACTGATGCCTTCTTCAGCGGCTTTGATCGCAAGCGCGCGGTGAACTTCCGGCGGAATTCTGACGATGAATTTTCCACTGTACACTGTATGGTCTTTCAGAGATCGGAGTGGGAGGGGACTCTCCGTTGTCTTCCATATCTTGGACGGCTTTTCCAACCAACCGACGAATTCCCTTTAAGGCTGACGGAGAAGTTCCGCAGTTCAGCCTTTTTTCAACTGATTTCCGGTCACCAATTCCCGGCCGGGGTGGCCAATCGGTATTCCAGGCAATCCGCAGTCATCCTGTTTGACTCACCTTGAGGAAGTTGATATTCTTTATTTCTAACCAGTTAAGGGAATAAACGTGCCAAACAAATGCCCCAAGTGCCAGGCTGAGAATCCGGAGACCGCGCGATTTTGTCTGGATTGCGGGACCCGGTTTGGAAAGCAGAAGGCGGGGAAAAAACCGCAGCCTGTCTTTACGGAAACCCTTCAGATGCCTGTCCGGGAACTTGCGACCGGGACGACCTTCGCCGGGCGTTACCAGGTCATCGAAGAGCTGGGAAAAGGGGGGATGGGGCGCGTCTATAAGGTTTTCGATACCGACATCAAGGAGAAAGTCGCCCTCAAGCTGCTCAAGCCCGAGATCGCCGCGGACGGCGAGACGGTTGAGCGCTTCTCCAACGAGCTGAAGCTCGCCCGGAAAATCAGGCACAAGAACGTCTGCGGGATGTTTGACCTGGGAAAGGCGGAGGGGACGCTGTATCTGACGATGGAGTTTGTGCCCGGTGAGGACCTGAAGCGCCTGATCCGGAGAATGGGCCAGTTTCCGACCGGGAAGGCCGTATCCGTCGCCGAGCAGATCTCGGAGGGGCTGGGGGAAGCGCACCGTCTCGGCGTCGTCCATCGCGATCTCAAGCCTTCGAACATCATGGTGGATGAAGACGGGAACGCCCGCATTATGGACTTCGGGATCGCCCGGTCCTTGCAAGCCGAAGGGATCACGGGCGCCGGGGTGATGATCGGGACGCCGGAGTAC
>CAZKEW010000131.1:3378-6445 GCA_964551885.1 uncultured Eubacteriales bacterium | reverse complement strand
CGGTGGTCGTCTTGATGAACCCGCCGCCCAGCATCGGCTCGTAGAGGATCTGTTTGAAGCCGAAGGAGCGCGCGGCCGGAGTTTCAAAGTGCGGGTCGACCACGCGGAGCAGAAGAAGCCCCAGCGCAGTTACTCCGGTTTGCATGCCGTACTCGGTTATTCCGCGCTCGAACCAGGCGTCCGGGAGCATCCGCGGAGCAAGGAACCAGGTGGCAGAGATCACCCACAATAGGCCCACGAGCATGAGTATAGAGAACGGCCAGAAATAGGCCAGGAACACATCGAGCTTGATGGAGGCGATGGCGGAGACGACGAGAAAGTCGAGCGCCAGTCCCAGGATCCGGTCATAGGTTTTCCGGTCAAAGTAGCGGGAAAGGCCTGTCCTGAGGGCGATAAATTGAATGATAATGCCGCCGATCATGGCCAGAGGGAAGAGCGGAAAGCTTCTGAAAAGATCCGGCTTCATGCCGGCGCTCAGGCTTTTGACGGCGTTGAGAATGAACCAGCCGATCAGGATGGCCAGCCCGACAAAGGCTGCGTGAAAGGCGAAAGGCTCGAGCGCCTCGGGAGAGATGGTGTTGATGGATCCAGCGGTCCGCTCATCCTCAGGGACTAGCCCTCGGCTGGATTCCGGCGAAAGCTTCTTCGCTGACTTGATGATCCGGGTGTAGCCGCGGCGGGCGGCGACGTTGATCATGACCATGCCGAAGACGACGGCGCTGATCACGCCGACCGTGGCGGACATCAGGCCGAGGTCCAGACCGGCGCTGAACCCCAGGTCGGAAAACGCCTCCTGCATACCTGCAGCCGTCCCGTGGCCGCCAGAGAAGCCGATCTCAAGCAGGCAGCCGAAATAATAAGGGACTTTAAATACAGGCGTGAGTAGGATCATAGCGGTGCCCAGGCCGACGACGTATTGGCCCATGCCGACCAGCCAGCCGTAACACAACTGCGGCCCTCCCTCGCGCCAGATCGTTTTCAACGAGGGAATGGAAATCCCCAGAAAGAGGCAGGCAAAAACCACATTGATCAGCCGTCCCGGCAAGAGCGACCAGGAGTTAATCATGTCCGGAGGGATGACGGAGAACAAATATTTTCCGAAGACGTCCGGGCCGAGGACGAGCCCGATGAACCCGGCGATGATAGAGGCGGGCAGGAAGAGCTTTTGGAAGACCACAAACCGGACGCGCAGCCATTTGCCCAGAAGTAGCAAGAGGCAGAGCCAGCAGAAATCAATCATCAGTTTGGTGACTTGATCACCGGTGATGTCCATGACAAATTCCCTCGCCTGAAAAATCAATCCGGGAAGACTTGTAATCTTGGCGCCAGAAGAATTTCCTTCAAAAAGTATATGACCGGCCGCGCCGATGTCAATAAAAAAATTTGAAAGAGAAATTCAGGCGAAGCTCTGGAGGGCCTTTTCCTCGGTGTCGAAAGTCTCGAGGATTCTCGTCAGGCCGGAGTAGTTGAATATCAGCCAGATCTTGTTGGGAAGATGGAAGACTTTCAGTTTCCTCCCTCTCTCTTGGGCAGAGAGGTAAGCGGCCAGGACATCGCCGATGCCGTAGCTGTCGATAAAATCCACGTGCTCGAAGTTGAGGAGAATCTTTTTCTTCCCTGCGGCAAGCTGTTCTTTGACCAACCCCTGAACCGAAGGTGCAGCCTCTTCGCTGAGCCTGATCTCGCCAGTGAGGTCAAGGATGGTGATCTCGCCCTTTTCTCTAATGCCAAATTGCATGTTTTCCCTCTATAGCCTTTGGCCTTAATATTTATTATTTCGAAGGACCTGGCAAGCGTTTTTTGCTCGGCGCGGGGCGTAATCTATTTCTTCAGAGTAAAGACTGCGCAGGCTGGCGCTGGCTAAAACCCAGAGAGATCATCTGTATACTGCCTGATGCAGATCTGGCTCTGTTGGCCGTTGCCGTAATTTGTTCCGGTAACCTTAAGCCGGACCTGGGTGATAGCGCCTTGACTGTTCCTGGCGATGGGGCTTCCTCCGCCAGAAAAACCTCCGATCCTCACGGTGCCAGGGGTGAGCTCGTTTCCATCGACTGCCGCCCAGGATCCGGTTAAATTTCCGTTCCCGCACCCGTGGAATTGAAACATCTCCGTGTCGATGGACATTTCCAGGCCGAAAACGCAGATCTCTTGGGCGTTTTTCGCGATGACAACGGCAACCGTAAGCGTCGTATCCGGTCCGTCGGAGCTGGGATTGCAGGCCAGGATAATCGCATTCTCCCCGAGGTCGATCGTGGCTGTTGTGGGAGACTTCTTGCATGAGAGAAGAAAAGAGAAAACGATTAGAAAAAGACTTCCCCACAAAGCGCATCTCTTCACGGCCGTTTTCCTGCTTGGCTATTATAACCGAATTTATATTTTGAAAAAAGTGAAAAGACGAATATACTGGATGGATGAAATCCTAGAAAAGAAAGCGTATGAGCAGCAAGCTGAAGAGAATTATTATCGCCTTCTCCGCGGCCTTCCTATCCCTCGCTCTTCTTGTGTCCGGGACTTTAGCCCTTTTTTATTTTCACAAGCCGCTCACCAAGAAGATTCTCCTGAAAAGGATTTCGGGTCAGGCAGGCTATAAGATCGAAATAGAGCGTCTCGATTATCGCCTTTTCCCTTTGACCTTAGAGCTTGAAGGCTTAAAAATCTCGCGCAATGTTCTCGAGGAAGAGCTCGCTTTCCGGGCGGAGCGAGTTGCTGGCCGGGGCCGGCTGAGAAGCCTCCTGAAGAAGGGAGAACCCCTGTTTGATTCTGTGGAGCTGGAAAGGCCTTCCCTTCACTTTGTCAGAGGTCGAGGCGAAGACGCGGGCGGGAAAAACGGCTTCTCCTCCCTGTCCAGGGCTCTGAGCAGTTTCCGCAGGTTTAAGATCAAAGACGGCTCCTTGAGCCTCACTCTTCAAAGATTTTTCGTCGGGCTAGAAAAGGTGGATATTTCCGCCGCGGCTTCAGATAAACAGGAAGAATGGATCTTCACTGTAAGCTCGAGCCAGGTCCGGATGGTGTTGATGTTCAGTTTCTCGCGGAAATACCTGTGCGGTGTTGACACACCTTTAAACCT
>CAZKEW010000131.1:0-3368 GCA_964551885.1 uncultured Eubacteriales bacterium | reverse complement strand
GTTCCTCCGCTTCTCTGGTTTGGCGAAGCTCGATGCTTCTCCTTCGCTCGAGGGAGAGGGGGAGCTGGGTTTTCCTCAAGTTTTCTTGAAGGAATCTGTCTTATCCTCCTCCAGCAGTCTCGTTTTCAAGACGAAATGCCTCTACCGCCAGGATCAAGAGGAACTTCATTTCCCTCAGCTCGAGGTTTCGCTGGCTCCGCTTTTTCAGGCAACCGGGGGCTTTATGATTCAGTTGAAAGAGAATCTTTCGGCCCGTTGGCGGGCCCGGGTTGAGATTCAGGACCTCAAGGGAATTCTCGGACACCTCAAGCCTCTTCTTCCGGCGGCCTTCGAATCTTTCGATGTGACGGGTGCAGCTTCCCTGGAAGGAGACGGGCAGTACTCAGAGGAGGCAAAGCCAGAGACATACCTCCGGCTTAGCCTGGATTTAGAGCCCACAACCCTGGCCTTTTCCAGCCCTGATTTTTCCTGGCGGCAAGTCCTTTCAGGCCGCTTCCAGATCGAAGGATCAATCCCTGGAGCGAGTGCCGCCGGCGAGTTGAAGATAAGGAATGGATCTCTGCAGAGGCAGGATATCCGCCTGGAGGGTCTGGCCTTGGACCTGCCGCTCAAGTGGACGCGGGCTCATTTGAGCTCCCCCGGCTTCAGGGGTCGGGCGAAAATTCTCAGCTTGACCGTGAGTGGCCAGGAACTCAGCCTCCCAGGCCTCGTTTTTTCCGGAAAGGGAAATTTTAATCCCGGAGAAGAGGCGGTTTATGTCGACGCCCTGGAGTGGGAAAGCCCGACTTTTCCCCCTTTTCGGGCGCAGGCGAAACTGAGCCTGCGGCCAGGAGGCAGGAAATGGCTCAGCCTGAAGAGCTCAAAGATGACCGAGAAAAATGTCCTCTCCTTCCTTCATCCTTTTGTCCCGGCAGAAATTTTTAATTGGAACCCCGCGGGAGACTTCCAGTTTGAAGCTGAAGGAGAAGTCTGGGAAGCGAAGAAGCGGCCTTGGAACTTCAAGGGACGGTTGACACTTGACCGGGGGACATTCCACGATCCTTCCCAGACAAGGGTGGGAGATGGGCTGACTGCAGAGTTTTCGCTCTCCGCGGCATACGCTCCGCCTGAAAAATCTCTCTCTTTTTTCTTGTCATTTCAGCTTGGACAGGGAGAAACGCTCTGGAAGGAATTCTACATAGGCTGGTCCGCAAATCCCCTTCGGGGGGAAATCCAAGGCGAATTCGCTCTTCCCGGCAGGCAGGTTTTTCTCCGGGAGGCCGCAATTTCCTTGTCCCCTTTTGGCCGGCTGCGGGGTTCAGGCCGCCTGTGGCGGGAAGATCCGCTTTCTTTTGACCTCGAGCTCTTCCTGGAAATCGAAGACCCGAACTCGCTTTACTCATTTTTAAGCCGGCGGACAGAAGAAGCTGGGGCGCCCTTTCGCTTCTCCGGCCTCTGGAATGGACGTGTCCGCCTGAAGAGGGGTGAGGGGCTTTTTTCGGCGGCCGGAGAGGTCCGAGTCGATAACGCGGCTGTAGATAAAACTGACAGTTCCATGTTCATCAAAGGAATGGGAGCCCAGCTTCCTTTTCATCTCTCGCTCGGAGAAAGGAACGCGCCGGAGAAAGAAGAAAAGCTTAGGGTTCAAGGCTATTTCCGGCTGGGCGAGTTCAAGACTCCCTATTTTCTGATCACTCAGCTCGGGTTTGAATTGTCGAGCGGAGTGAACAGCTGGCGTGTTGGGCCGGTCGTCTTCGACCTCTGGGGAGGAAAAGCATCTCTGGGCCCGACTTTCATCTCTTGCGCCGCTGAGGACTTGGCGCTCAGCGCAATCTCGTCGCTGAATTTAAGCGGCGGCCGAGTGGCTGAAATCCCGCTTCCCTTCGAAAATTTTAGCCTCAGCGGCAATCTTGCGGCCGACCTGCCACGAATCGAGGTGAATTCCGAGTCGCTGACGGCGTCAGGAGACATCACGGCCGGTCTTTTTTCCGGGCGGGTCAGGATCAGCAATGTTCGCCTGGTCAGGCCTTTTTCTAGGGGGAGAGTCATCTCTGGCGAGGTTTCTTTCTCTGAGGTGGATCTTGAGAAAATGACGGACACCTTGCCCTTCGGCCGGGTCACGGGCATCATCAAAGGTGAAATTGAGGACCTGGCTTTTTCCTACGGCCAGCCCGAGAGGTTCAGGCTGCGGCTGGAGTCGGTGCGGCGGCCAGGGGTCCGGCAGGCTTTCAGCCTCAAAGCCGTCGATGATTTGACCATCCTCAGCTCGGGCAAGGGCCCCCTCCCTTCGCAATCTTTCTTTCTTCAGTTCGTGCCGGAATTTCCCTACGAGAAGATCGGAATCTTCTGCTCGCTCAAGAACGATGTCTTCAGTCTCCGCGGGCTGATCAAAGAAGGCGGGATCGAGTATCTGGTCAAGAAAGCCCGGCCCTTTGGGATCAACATCGTCAACCGCGACCCCCGGAGCCAGGTCAGTTTCAAGGAGATGGTGAATCGCCTGAAAAGAATCGGCGCTTCTGAGAAAAAACCCTCAACATAGGCGGAAATCTCGAGTATAATAAAAATGGCATATTTAATGATAAGGGGAAGGACGAAATGAGACAAAAAGTCGTCGGGTTGGTTGCATCGGCATCAGCCTTCTTCTGGCTTCTCTCCTGTGTCACGATCAATATTTATTTTCCTGAAGCCACGGTCAAGAAGGCGGCCGAAGAAATTGTCGAGGACGTCAGAAAGCCCACCGAGAAGGAGAAGAACAAAGCCCTGCTGGGACTCGGCTCAGGCAGCTCTTTTTCTCTAGTGCCGGCAGCCTACGCCCAACAGGAGACCGAGGTTTCCAGCCCGGCCATCCGGGCACTCAAGGATTCCCTGAGAGAGAGATTCCTCAAGCTCAGGCCTTTCTTCGAGAGGGGGAGCGTCGGCGAAGCCAACATGGGGTTCGTCGAGATCAGAGATGAAACCGGACTTTCCCTGAAAGAAAAGGCCGACCTGCGGAACCTGGTCAAGGAGGAAAACGCCGACCGCAAGAACCTCTACGCGGAAGTGGCCAGAGCGCTCAACATCGACCCCAGCCAGATTTCCCGCATCCAGAAGATCTTCGCTGAGAGCTGGATCGCCAGCTCCGAGCCGGGCTGGTGGGTTCAGAAGGAAGACGGCGAGTGGGTGAAAAAGTCCTGAGGGTTCAGCCGAGAAATTCGAAGGCTCGGCCCATATCCCGATGGCTGGCGACGAGCACGAGAATATCGCCTTCCCGGATTTGAAAGTCCGAGGGCGGGCTGGTGTGGGACTTTTCATCCCGGACGATGGCTATAATCGTCGCTCCCGTCTTTTTGCGGAGGTCAAGCTCTTGTAGATTTTTGGCTCCTAATGCAACGCCTTCTTTAGCATAAATA
>CAZKEW010000130.1:0-6540 GCA_964551885.1 uncultured Eubacteriales bacterium | reverse complement strand
CCGAGGATGACTTTCTTTTCCCTCGCTGCCATGATCCCTTGAGCGCCGCCAAAATACTTGTCATAAGCCTCCCTGACCTCGACCTCGTGGCCTATTTTCTGGAGCTCCCGGATGGCCGTTTCTGGGAGCCTGGACTCGACGAAGATGGGCCTGGGCTGTCCTTCTGAAGAATAGCTGAAAAACCGGGGCGCTTCGATGGCTGCATCGAGGGACATCCCAAACTCGGTCACGTTGAGGATGATTTGGGCGAGGGAGGAAAAGATTCGTGTTCCTCCGGGCGAGCCCAAGACGAGGAAGGGCTTTCCTTTCTTGAACATAACCAGCGGCCCCATGGAGCTGACGGGCCGGCGGCCGGGACCGGGCGCATTTACCGATTGAGGGTCTGAGGAGAAATCAGCCATGTGGTCATTGAGCAGAAAACCTGTGCCCTCGGGCACGATTCCTGTTCCAAAGAAGTCGTTGATGGACTGGGTCAGAGAGACGACATTCCCTTCCTTGTCCATAACACAAAGGTGGGTGGTGTTGGCCCTCTTCACCTTTTTATCTTCGAACTTCCCATACGGATAAAAACCCAGCGAACGGTCGGGAAGAATCCGGGACGCCAAGTCCGCGGCATAATCTTTGGCGAGGAGGTTTTGAACAGGAATGTCCACATAATCAGGGTCACCGAGATATTGCTCCCTGTCGGCAAAGACAAAACGGAGAGCTTCGCTCAAGTGGTGGATGGTAGCCGGGGAATTCTGTCCCCATTTCTTCACCGGCCAGTTTTCGATGATGTTGAGGAACTCGAGGAGGTGAAGTCCTCCTGATGCAGGCGGGGGCGCCGTCACAATCGTGTAATCTTTGTATGTCCCCTGCAATGGAGAGACTTCCACGGCTTCGTAAGAGGCCAGGTCCTCAAGGGTTATAATCCCTTGTTTGGCTTGGACCGAGGCGACGATTTTTTGGGCGAGCCCTCCCCGGTAGAATTCATCCGCTCCTTTTGAGGCGATGAGCTTCAAGATTCGGGCGAGGTCGGGGTTGCGGAACAAGTCTCCGGGCTCATAAGGGAGCCCTTCATTTAGATAGCAGGTCGCTTCGCCTGCGTTCTTCGCCAGCCTTTCGTATTCGTCCTTGTTGATATCGCTGAATGTTTTGCTCACGGCGAACCCCTGCTCGGCAATTTCGATAGCCCTGGCGGCGACTTCCGCGAGAGAGCGGGTCCCGTATCGGCGCAGGGCAAGATTCCAGCCCGCCAGCGCTCCCGGTACGGCGACAGCCAGGCCGCTCGAGGTGCGCCATTCTTCTTCCGCCTCGCCCTTTTCTTTGAACATGCCGGGCCAAGAACTCCGGGGAGCCTTTTCCCGAAAATTAATCACTGCAGCCCTTTTTTCGCGGTCCAGGTAGATGACCATAAATCCTCCGCCGCCGATCCCCGAAGCGAACGGCTCGGCCGCATTCAGGGCGAAAGCTGCAGCGATGGCGGCGTCCACGGCGTTCCCTCCGCTCTTGAGCATCCTGAGCCCGGCATCAACAGCCAGGGGGTGGGCGGCCACGACCATTCCCTGCCGGCCGATAAAATTGTAAGGGGCGTGTCGGTCAGCGGGCGGCTCCTGCGGCATGATTTTTTGGTGCCGGCAAGACATGACCATCAAGAGAGAAGCGAGAAGCCAGAAAGAAAAAACTGGCGTGAGCACGCCAATGTTTTTCCTATTTCTGCTCAAGATTCTTTTCCTCCCCGAGGATCTTGGAGATTTCTTCTTCGGTAGGGAGCTCTTCCAGGCTGTTCAACCCGAAGTAGGTCAGGAATCTTTCGGTGGTCCGGTAAATCAGGGGTCTGCCCGGGCTGTTCTTCCTCCCGACAATCTTGATCAGCTTTTTTTGAAGCAGTGTCTTGAGCGTGTAGGAAGAGTCCACGTTTCGCAGAACCGAGATCTCGGACAGGGTAATCGGCTGATGGTAAGCGATGACGGAAAGCGTTTCCAGTGACGCTCCGGACAGCCTGCTTTTTTTGTCGATCTTGAGCAGCCGTCTCACCCAAGGGTCGAATTCCGGCCTCGTGGAGAAAACATAGCCTCCCGCGGTCTGGATAATCTGGATCCCTCTCTCATTGGTGGCGTAGGTTTGAAGAAGCTCCTGCGTGGCCTGGTCGACCTCGGGTTCGGGGAAGTCACTCAAAACTTCCTTGATCTTTTCGAGGGGGAGAGGCTCCAGAGAGATGAAAATCAGGGATTCGATGATTTCTTTCAACCCGGGTGTCATCTTTCTTTCCTCGCGAGCGGGTCTTTCCGCAGCCAGACCTTGATGGAATGAAAAAGGCGTTCCTGGACCGCCATCACCAGCCTGGCCTTGATGAGCTCGAGCAGGCTGAAGAAGGAAACAACGGCTTCCTCGAGGGTTTCCTGCTCGCTGAAATATTCCAAGAAATCCAGGACAGATTTTTCTTCGAGCGCGGCGATGATTTCTTTCATCTTATTTTCAAGAGAATAGCTTTTCCCCTTAACGATCTTAAAATTTTCCGCCTCTTTCCGTTTCATCAGGATGAAAAAAGTTTCGGCCAAGTCAAAGAGGGAAACCTCGACGAGGTCCATCTCATCGGACTCGGCCAGGGGCGGAAGAGATTCTCTCTTCCAGAAGGACGACTGCTCATCCTCTTTTTCCTTGAGGATGGTACAGGCGGCCTTGATTTTCTGAAACTCCACAAGCTGGTCCACTAAAAACCGGCGGGGGTCTTCTTCTCCTGCTAAAGGCTCTTCCCGGGGGAGGAGCGTCTGGGATTTGATGTAGATGAGCAATGCGGCCATGAGCAGGAATTCTGCTTCCCTGTCGATGTTGATGCTTTCTTTGCGTTCGAGATATTCCAGGTATTCGCGTGTGATGACGGCGATGGGAATGTTGTGGATGTCGATCTTTTTCTTGCGGATCAGGAAGAGAAGGAGGTCGAGGGGCCCTTCAAAAACTTCCAGCCTGACTTGGTAACTTTCTGAAGTCTCCATGCAATCCTGAGAGGACTCGCTCCTGCTAAAAACCGATAGCGGATCTGACGTCTTCCATGGTTTTTTGGGCCGCTTTTCGAGCTCGTTTATTCCCTTCCTCAAAAATCTCCCACACCAGCGCCGGGTTGCTCTCAAACTTGCTCCTCTTCTCCCAGTAAGGCGTGAGGAGGCGGATTAGACTTTCGATCACGACAGCTTTGCACTCGAGGCAGCCGATGCCCGCCCTGCGGCATTCCCGGGCCAGTTCTTCGCGCTTTTCTTTTTCGACAAAGGCGTTGTGCAGTGTAAAAACAGGGCAGTCTGCCGGCTCACCCGGGTCAGACCTTCGCTTGCGCTTGGTATCAGTCATCATGGTGGAGATTTTTTCGCGGATGACTTCCGCTCGATCCTTGAGATAAATGGCATTTCCGAAGGACTTGCTCATTTTCCGGCCGTCTGTGCCGGCGAGACGGGGAACTTCCGTGAGGAGCATTTGAGGTTCCGGAAAGACATCGCCGAAAAGGCGGTTGAAGCGGCGGGCGATTTCACGGGCGAGCTCGAGATGCGAGGCTTGGTCTTCTCCGACCGGAACGATCTCGGCTTTGTAGATGAGGATATCCGCCGTCTGCAGAACCGGATACCCGAGATAACCGTAGGTATTGAGGTCTCTGTCCTCCATTTCCTTCTGCATCTCCTTGAAGGTGGGAACTCTCTCTACCCAGGGAAGAGGCGTGATCATGGAGAGGAGCAGATGGAGCTCAGCGTGTTCTTTGACTTCTGATTGGATGAAGATGACGCACTTTTCGGGGTCCAACCCGATGCTCAATAAATCAACGGCCATCTCGAAGGTGTAGTCTTTGATGACTTTTGAATTCTGGTACTCTGAGCTGAGGGCGTGCCAGGTGACGATGGAATAAAAACACTTGTACTTGTCCTGAAGAAGAAGCCAGTTGCGCAGCGCGCCGGCAAGATTGCCCAGATGAGCGGGACCGGTGGGCCGCACGCCGCTGAGGACGATTTTTTTCTTTTCTTTCATCATGGTTCAGATAAATATGATCGTCAGAATTAAGATTTCAATCGGCCGGACGATGATCCGCAAGAGACCGAGGTAAATCAAGCCCATGACGATAAGGAATCCGTAGGGGCGCAGGCGTTCATATTTTTGGGCAGCTTCGTTCGAGAGCAGCCCCAGGAGAACGCCGCTTCCGTCAAGAGGCGGGATGGGGATGAGGTTGAAGACGGCGAGATAGGTGTTAACGAGAACGCCATAGAAGAGGATAAGAGCGAGGCCCTCCAGGGGATAAAACCCCCGGGGAAGGCTTTCCCGCCCCAAAAGAAAACTTCTCAGGAAGACCGCCACGCCGGGGCTCAAGAGCTTAAGCAAAACAATGGCCAGGAGGGAGAGGGCTGCGGCTGTCAGGTTGGAGGCAGGGCCGGCGGCAGAAATCCAGAGGTTATCGCGGCGCGGATTTCTCAGGTTCAACGGGTTGACGGGGACGGGCTTGGCCCAGCCGAAAGCGGGCGCTCCGATGATGACGAGGAGAACAGGAAAAAGGACTGTTCCGATCGGGTCGATATGAGCGATAGGATTAAGGGTAATTCGCCCCATGCTGTAGGCCGTGTAGTCTCCAAATTTGTACGCCGCCCAGCCGTGCGACGCTTCGTGAATCGTGATGGCGAAAAGGAGGACGAAAAGGCTGATAACCAACGTTATAATGTTCATTTTTAATCAGAGCTATTTATAACACAACGTGCCGAGGAGGTAAAGAGAATGGAGCGAGATCTCAACCCTTTAATATCTTTTGGACCTCGTCCTTGTCGACATCCAGGATGTAGGGAATGCCGCTGATGTTGGCCACGTCTTGAGTGAGAGAAGCGATGTCGTCGCGGGTGATGTAGCCCAGAGAGAATTTGCGGTTGCCGGCCATGAGCTGCCGGACGCCCTGGCTCAGGCGCTTGAAATAAGTGTACAGGCCCATCGCTCCTGTCGGTATTTCATTAAATCTTTCTTTGTATTTCTGCTTCAGCTCAGGGGCGGTGACGAAGATTTCTTCGGCCGAGCTCCCGAACCGCTCGATATAGACGGGAATCTGTCCTTCGGTGATTCTCTTGCCGATGGTTTTCCCCACCATCGTCGCGGCCATCGGGCCTCTGGCCATTCCGACAGCTTTGACATAGGGGGCTCCGATGGCAAGCGCTTTGAAGATCTGGTCTTCAAAGGTGATGCCGCCGGCAAAGACGATGTCGGGAACATACTCGCCTGCTTTGGCCAGCTGATGAGCGAACTGGTAGGTGAGGGACCAAATCTCTACGCTGGGAATGCCCCATTCGTTCATCATCCGCCAGGGGCTCATTCCTGTGCCGCCGCCGGCGCCGTCCACAGTGAGGAGGTCGATCTTGGCCTTGGAGGCGTATTTGACGGCTCGGGCCAGGTCGGCGGGCCGGTAAGCTCCTGTCTTGAGGAAAACATACTTGGCCCCGGCTTTGCGGAGCTCTTCGACTCTCTTCATGAAGCTTTCTTCTTCCACCATGCCCAGTCGGGAGTGCCGCTCGAACTCTTTGAAGCTTCCTTTCTCGAAGGCCTGGATGACGTTCGGGTCTTCCGGGTCTGGGAGGACGATGTACCCTCTTCTCTTCAGCTCCTGGGCTTTGGCAAGAGCTTTAATCTTGACCTCTCCGCCGATGTCTTTGGCGCCTTGTCCCCATTTGAGTTCGACGGCTTCAATGCCCAATTTATCGATGACATATTCCTGGACACCCAGACGCGTATCCTCAACATTGGCCTGGACCACGACGGCTCCGTAACCGTCTTCCTGCCATTTTTGGAAAAGCCTCACTCGGGACTCCATGTCAGGAGACCGGACAATCTTGCCGTTCTTGATTTCCGATTCATCATCCATGGCGCAGACGTTCTCGCCGACGGTCAGGATGGTTCCCGCGAGAGCCGCACCGCCGGCCAGGCCTTCCCAGTTCTGTTTGGCCACGTTCGTTGACCCCATGCCCGGGATGACGAAGGGAACACGCAGCTTGATCCCTTTATCCCGGCCGACCCGGGTCTCGATGGTGACTTTTTCAAATGTCGCTTTGTCGCTATCAGCTTCGACACCGTAGGCCCCGACAGCCGTTCCCATAATGCTGAAATGGGAAAGGTCGACGGGATAGTCTTTCTCCGAGGCGGCTGTGATGATGCCAAAGGGTTGAGGGTAAAGGACTTCTGCCCCGCGGTAAGCCGACTTGCCGATTTCACACATGCCGATGCAGCCGTCGACGCAGGTGACGCACATCCCGCTGAAAGGGCTGATCGACCCTTCAGTCCTGTTCTTGGTTAAAGTGGCAGCGCTTCTGTTGAGTTTTGTATACGCCATGATGATTACCTCCTCATTTTCTCGATATTATCCAAAGCAATTTCTCTCATTGCTTTATATTTTCTTTTCTTCTTCTTTGGATCCGGGAACTTCCCGGACGCAGGTCCCGCACCGTCCGGCGTCATACATCCAGCACTGGAGCTCGTCATAGACGTCGAGGCAGGTGGGGTCCATGGTCAGGCAGGCGTTGCAGACAGTGGTCTCAGCCTGAGGCCCCTGGC
>CAZKEW010000129.1:0-6752 GCA_964551885.1 uncultured Eubacteriales bacterium | reverse complement strand
CTCAGACGATCTTGGCCGCCTCCTGCTCGAGCTCTGACTTCCGCGTGCAGTAGTAGCCGTTCTTCAGGCCCATGTTTTTGTAAACGGGGCATTTCGGGCAGTCGCAGCCCTTCTCAAAGAAATCTATCCTCTTCATCTGTCCCCCTGACAATGAGTATTTCTATATTTTTTAATGGATAAGGACATCAATCAATATGATAGTTAGAGGCCTCTTTGGTGATGACGACATCGTGGACGTGGCTTTCTATGAGCCCGGCTGAAGTGATTTTGATGAACTTCGCTTTGTTCTGGAGCTCTTCGATATTTTTGCATCCGGCATAGCCCATCCCCGCTTTAAGCCCTCCGACCATCATCTGGATGATACGCGAGGCGCTGCCTTTATAAGGAACGCGGCCTTCAATCCCTTCGGGCACAAGCTTGCTTTCGCTCAACGGAGAATCCTGGAAATATCTGTCGCGGCTCCCTTCCTTCATAGCCTCGAGCGAGCCCATGCCGCGGTAGGTCTTGTAGGAGCGGCCTTGGTAGATCACGACCTCACCCGGCGATTCATCTGTACTTGCCAGGAGGTTTCCAAGCATCACTGAGCTAGCTCCAGCGGCGATAGCTTTGGTTATGTCGCCGGAAAATTTGATGCCGCCGTCAGCGATTATCGGAATATCCTTGGCTTTGGCTACTTTGAAAACATCGGCGATGGCTGTAATCTGAGGCACGCCCGCTCCAGTGACGACTCTTGTCGTGCAGATGGATCCCGGCCCGACACCCACTTTGACGGCATTCACTCCTAATCCAATCAGCTCCTCGGCCGCTTCCGCCGTCCCGATGTTGCCGGCGACAAGCTCTTGCTTAGGAAATTTGGCCCTCAATTTCTTGATCGTATCGAGAACTCTCTGAGAATGGCCGTGAGCGGTATCGACAACCAGGACATCCACTTTAGCCTGGATCAGTGCTTCAGCCCTTTCCATGGTATCTTCTCCGACGCCGACCGCCCCGCCGACGCGCAGCCGGCCGAAACCGTCCTTGGCAGCATGAGGATACTGGATTCGCTTGAGAATGTCCTTGTAAGTGATCAGCCCCTTCAAGTGGTAGTTTTCATCGACCATGAGGATTTTCTCGATCTTGTGCTTATGGAAGAGCTTTTCCGCTTCTTCGAGGGATGTCCCGAGCGGAACGGTCACGAGCTCCTTGGTCATGACCTCTTCGACGGGCAGGTCGAGGCGGGTCTCAAAACGGATGTCCCGGTTTGTCAGGATCCCCACCAGCTTGTTGTTCTCATCTGTGATCGGCAGGCCGGAAATCTTGTATTTCTGCATCAGCTCAATGGCTTTATAGATTTTTTCCTGGGGGGTTATGGTTATGGGGTCGACGATCATGCCGCTTTCATGGCGCTTGACTTTATCGACCTCTTCGGCTTGGGTGGCGATGGGGAGATTCCTGTGGATAATCCCGATGCCTCCTTGCTGCGCCAGAGCGATAGCCATTTTGGATTCGCTGACAGTGTCCATAGCGGCGCTTACGACCGGGATCTTGAGCTCGACATGCTGGCTTAGCTTTGTCGTCACGTCAACATCCGCAGGAACGACCGTCGATTTCGCGGGAAGAATCAGGACATCGTCAAAAGTCAGGCCTTCCCTTATTTTCGCGTCCAACATGTTTCCTCCTTTAGCGGCCTTTATGCTTTTTTCTTCCCTTGGGGATCAAAGACCTGGCTTGCCTGGTTCGAGGACCAGGTGAACCCTGAGGCTGCTGATAGTAGAGCGGTTGCTCTCTTCTCTGCGGAAGTTCTTCTTCGACCACGGGCTGGATAAGGAAAAGGTAGCGGATGGTTTCTTCCTCGATGCGGTCCATCATCGCCTGGAACATATCGTAACTTTCTTTTTTATACTCCACCAGGGGATCCCGCTGTCCGTAGCCGCGGAGTCCGATGCCTTCCTTAAGGTAATCCATCCCCAAAAGATGGTCCTTCCATTGGGAATCGATGACCTGGAGCATGATGATCCTCTCGAATTCCCGCATCCGCGGCGGGCTGAGAATCCTCTCCTTTTCCTCGTAATAGCTTTTCAGCGTCCCGACGAGCTTTTCCCGCAGTTCTTCAAAAGTGATGGTTTGCCAGTCGATCTTGAGTTCCTCGGTATCCAGGCCGAATTGCGGCGCCAGGGCTTTCTTTAGCGCTTCGACATCCCATTCTTCGGGGGGGTTATCTTTGTTGGCGTAGCTATCCAGGTGCCAGTCGATGAGTGTCTCAATCAACTCCTGGATGTAGGTTTTCATATCCTTGCCTTCAAGGATTTCTTTCCGCATCTTGTAGATCGTCTCGCGCTGCTTATTCATTACGTCGTCATATTCTAAGAGGTGCTTGCGGATGGTGAAATTCTGCCCTTCGATCTGCCTTTGGGCTCTTTCAATAGCCTTAGTCACCATGCGGTGTTCGATGGGGACGCCTTCACCCATCCCGATCCGGGTCATCATGCCCGAAATCCTGTCGCTGCCGAATATCCGCATCAAGTCATCTTCGAGCGAAAGGTAGAAGCGCGAGGACCCGGGGTCTCCCTGACGGCCGGCCCTTCCTCGGAGCTGGTTATCGATCCGGCGCGCTTCATGTCTTTCCGTGCCGCAGATGTGAAGACCGATAAGCCCCACGACTTTTTCGTGTTCCTCCTGGGTGATTTTCGCGGCCTCACTGAAGGCTCTCTCCCACTGTTCCTGCGTTGCCTTCAGAGGGTCGATTCCCGCCTTGCGTAAGTTTTCCTTGGCCAGGTATTCCGGGTTTCCGCCGAGAAGGATGTCCACGCCTCGGCCGGCCATGTTGGTCGCAATGGTCACGGAGCCGATTCTTCCGGCCTGGGCGATGATTTTGGCTTCCATCTCATGGTATTTGGCGTTCAAGACAACGTGCTTGATGCCACGACTTCGGAGGATGGTGCTGAGGTGTTCGGATTTTTCTATGGAGGTTGTCCCGACCAGGATGGGGTGGCCTTGTTTGTTGAGCTCGATGATTTCGTTGACGGCAGCTTCCCATTTTTCCTTGGCCGTCCTATAGACGACATCCGGATACTCATAGCGAATGAGGGGTTTATTTGTCGGAATTTCGACCACATCCAATTTATAGATGTGGTGGAATTCGGTAGCCTCTGTGGCGGCTGTTCCCGTCATCCCGGCCAACTTATTGTACATGCGGAAATAATTCTGGAAGGTGATCGAGGCCAGAGTCTGGTATTCTTCCTCGACGCGCACATTCTCCTTCGCTTCCAGAGCCTGGTGCAGGCCATCGCTGTAGCGGCGGCCCGGCATCAAGCGGCCGGTGAATTCGTCGACAATAATGACCTTGCCGTCCTTGACCATATAATCCACATCACGCTTGAAGAGATAATGAGCCTTGAGGGATTGGTTGATATGGTGGACGAGCTCCATATGGGCAAGGTCATAAAGATTTCTGACGTTCAGGAATTTTTCCGACTCGGAGACGCCTTGCTCGAGGATGGAGACCGTCCTGGTCTTTTCATCCACCAGAAAGTGTTTGTCTTTATGGAAGCGCCGGACGAGCTTATCAATTTTGTAGTAGAGAGAGGTGGATTCCTCGGTCGGGCCGGAGATGATGAGCGGGGTGCGGGCTTCGTCGATGAGGATGCTGTCCACCTCGTCGACGATGGCGTAGTGGTGCTCTCTCTGGACGACGTCGGAAAGCCGGAATTTCATGTTGTCCCGCAGGTAGTCGAACCCGAATTCGTTGTTGGTCCCGTAGGTGATATCGCAGCGGTAGGCCGCTTTCCGGTCGGCATCATTCATGTCGTGCTGGATCGTCCCGACCGAAAGGCCCAGGGAAGTGAAGATGGGCCCCATCCATTCGGTGTCTCTTTTGGCCAGGTAATCGTTGACGGTGACGATGTGGACGCCCTTTCCTTCTAGGGCGTTGAGGTAAGCGGGGAGAGTGGCAACCAGGGTTTTTCCCTCGCCTGTCTTCATCTCTGAGATCTTGCCCTGGTGGAGGACGATCCCGCCTACAAGCTGGACGTCGAAATGGCGCATCCGGACGGTGCGGCGGCCCACTTCGCGGACCACGGCAAAACTCTCGATGAGAAGGTCATCCAGAGTCGCCCCTTGGCTTAATTTTTCCTTGAATTCGGCCGTTTTGGCCCGGAGTTCGTTATCGGATAGCTTTTGGATGCGAGGTTCTAATTCGGTGATGGCAGTCGCGAAAGGCTGGAGCTTTTTCAGGTCTCTTTCATTTTGCGTTCCGAAGATTTTATTGAGCAGCCACTTTACCATTTTCTATTTATTAGCAGAAACCCCCCCTCTTGTCAATTTAACAAAGGGCGGGGACGGTTCTCATTGAGAACCGTCCCCATATCTTTCATTTTTTCCCGAGGATTTCGTTGACCAGAGAAGTGGCCCCATAGACTCTAAGCAAGGCTTCGATGATTCCTTGGCCGTGGACCATCACGGAACGGGCGATTTCCTCTGTATAGACAAAATTATTGGGAAGGGACTGGATGTTTCCGTCAAAAAGTACGCCGACTACCTCGCCATTCCTGTTGACGACGGGGGAGCCGGAATTTCCGCCGATGGAGTCTGCCGCAGCCACGAAGTTGAGAGGGACATCAAGATTGAGGAACTGCTTTTTCTGGATGAAGCTCGGCGGCAGTTCGTAGGGAGATTTGTTCTCAAATTTTTTGGATTTTTCATAAAGCCCTTTGAATGTCGTTTCGAAAGGAATCTTTATCCCTTCCTCCACATAGCCACGGACAACTCCGAAGCTCAGCCGCGGCGAAGATGTTGCATCGGGCGGCACGGATGTCCCTTTGAGCTTGAAGAGGGCCCTGGCGATCAGGGCGCCGTTTTTGGTCTCGACAGAGGTTACTTCTTTTTCGTGTCTCGCTCTTAAGCCTCTGGAGATGGGGTCCACGAGGAGGGCCAGCTTGATCATCGGGTCATCCGTCTGATAAATGTCTTCGATTTTCCTCTGCATGTACTTTTTCCGGACGTCCAGGTCCTTGAGCTTTGTCTGACTGACCAATGCAGCGGCAACCTCTTGCGGCGAGCGCTCACCTAAGATCCATTTCACTTCCCACATATTGCCCAGTTCTTCTTTGAGCTGGGCGAGGGAATCGGCAAGTTTCACGATCTCGAAGTCATCGTAGATCGGAGCAGGGGAGAGGAGGCTTCTTTCAATCGAGGGGAGGTTGGAATCCCAGAATTCACGGAGGCGTTCGGCGTTGAGTTTCTGTTTTTCTGCGGCCAAGCGGACGAGGTTTCTGGCAATGCCAAAGTAATTCGTGTTGAACCCAAATCCACGCTCAAAGTAGGAGAGGAGTTTATAAAAGGCGGCATATTTTTTCTGGGCTTCGGCAATCTCGTCCCAGGCTTTAGCGAACTCGTGCTCCATCGCGGGAGCTTTTTTCAGGGCCTCTCTGAAGGCTTGCTCTTCCCGGGCTTTTTTCTCCATCAATTTCTTATCCAAGAGGCCGGATTGGTAGCCTGTTTGGGCCTTGAGGCTGTTCTCGATGCCGAAGAGCGTGCGAAGTGCGATTCTGGTTTGCTCAGGCCCTTTGTTGCTGTACTCCTGGAGAAGAGCCCGGCGCCGGGTGTAGGCGCTGATGGTGAACGGAGAACTGACATCTCTCAAGAATTCGAGTTGCGAGAGGGTCAATAGCCTTCCCGTAGAGCCGGGGTTTCCGGAAACGAAAACGACGTCTCCTTCTTTGACTCCCTTGCTTGACCACTTGAGGTAGTGGGGAGTCTGGAGGGGTTTATCGTTTTCATAGACGCGGAAAAAACAGATATCGAGGTCGTAGCGGGGATAAGTGAAGTTGTCCGGGTCGCCGCCAAAGAAGGCGATGGCATACTCGGGAGCAAACACAAGCCTGACATCTGTATAGACTTTGTATTTATAGAGATGATAGAGCCCACCGGCGTAGAGGCTGATGAGAGAACATCGCAGCCCCGTCTGCTCAGAACATTCTTTCTCCAAGGAGGCGATGAATTTCTCCCTGGCCTCAGCGGCTGCTGCGGGATCGAGCTCTGGCTTCTCGGTAGCTCGCACACGTGCGGTGACATCTTCTATTTCCTGGAGGACCAGGAATTCCAGGCCGGGGCACTTGAGCTCTTCCCCTTTTGTCCGGGCATAAAAACCCGTCTTCATCAGGTCTCTTTCCTTCGTGCTCAGGTTCTGGATCATGCCCGAGCCCACATGGTGATTGGTGAGGACGAGACCGTCAGGCGAAACAAAAGAGGCGGAGGCGCCTCCGAGCCGGATCGAAGAAAGCTGAATATGCGCCAGCCATTGGGGACTCACCGTGAAATTGTACCCGGCCTTGAGCAGTTCGGCCGGCGGCATATTAAAAAGCCACAGCCCCTCATCGGGATAGAGGGGGATAAGAATGGCCAACAATAAAATCCATGACAGTGCATATCTTTTAAGCTTGTTCATCTGACCTCCTGGTGAGGAAAATGAAAACTCATCTTAGCACAACCCTCTCCGCAGAAAAAGGGCCTTTATTTTAGTATTCCTATCGATATATGGGCAATTTGTTTGACAGATGAGGACGGTTCTCCCTGAGAACCGTCCTCATCTTTTTCATCCATCTTTGTAGCCGCAGGCTTTAGCCTGCGTCGAGCGCAACCCGAAGGTTGCGGCTACCGTGTAATGTGATTTGCTGCGTTTGCATTAATACAAACGCAATTAATGCTATTATGTAGTCATTCAGGCTGTGTCATAATTCAAATACTTTAATTTCAATGAAGATAAAATCCCATTT
>CAZKEW010000128.1:3656-6761 GCA_964551885.1 uncultured Eubacteriales bacterium | reverse complement strand
GCCGATCCCCATGCTGCGCTCGTTTTCTGGCAAATCATCGCTCTTGAAAAAATCGAAGATTCCAAATAAGAGCCGGATTTATCAATGATTTAGATTCGCCCTTATGGACAATGGAGTCGGTATTCTCGCGCTGCACCACACGAAAGATGTCGGCCCATTTACTTTGGGGGCGGCCGTTCTTTATTTCAGGATGATGAGAGAATTCGAGTCGGCGACCAGGATCCGCTGGCCGCTTAGAACTAGGGTCTGCGCT
The DNA here is from genome assembly GCA_964551885.1 of uncultured Eubacteriales bacterium. Lineage (GTDB taxonomy): Bacteria > Acidobacteriota > Aminicenantia > Aminicenantales > UBA8522 > CAZKEW01. Next base: position 6,508 of record CAZKEW010000128.1, on the reverse strand, counting down.
TCGCCCGGGGTGTCGAAGGAAGCCTCGAGTTTGGGCGCGGCCGGGTTGCCGATGGCGATCTTCATGACTCCCGCGTTTCCATCCGCGACATAGACGGAATCGCCGCTGATAATGACGGAACTAGAAAAGTCCCCGGATGGGAATGAGCCCGTGATCTTGGGCGCAGCGGGCTGGCTGATATCGATAACCTGCAGGCCGGCCGGGCCCGAGGCAATATAGGCAAAATTCCCCCGCACCGCAACGCCGCAGGGCTCGCCGTCGAGCTTCAGCGAGCCGGCCAGGACAGGCGCACCAGGATTCCGGATGTCCAGGATGTGGAACCCCGTGTCGCTGTTGGCCAGATAGGCGTAATCCCCCTCGACCGCCAGGCCGTAGGTGAAGCGAGGCATTTTGTAGGAGCCAACGACCGAGGGCAAGAGCGGGTTGGTGACGTCGATCACAAAAAGACCGGCATTGTCGGCTGTGAGATAAGCGTAATTCCCCCGGACCACGATCGTGCGGGGCACGCCCCCAGGGGCCTTCAGCGTGTGGGCGAGCTTCGGCCTGGCGGGCTCGGCGATGTCGAAAATTCTCACCGACCAGCGGTCCGTGACATAGGCATAGCGGCCGCTCACGGCGAGGCCTTGAACCCCTCGGAAGATGCTGGTCATGCCGATAGAATCCGGGCGGGCCGGGTCGGAGAGGTCAAGGACCTGCAGGCCCGACAACTCGCCGACCGCATAGGCGTATCGGTCTTGAACAGCGGCTGCGACGATGGAACTGGGAGTGAAGAACATTCCGGCCGTCACGGGCTTTTGAGGCGCGGAGATGTCCATGAAGAAAATGCCCGAGAAATAATCCACGACGCAAGCGAGATTCCCCTTCAGGACCACCCCCCAGCCTTCGTTATACATCGTGTATATGTTGGTGGAGACGACGACCGGCGCAGCGGGATCGGCGACATCAAGAATCTGAAATCCGCCGTCGTACAGACTGCCGGCGCAAAGGTATGTCCCGTCGACGGAAACGCTGTGGGCATAGCCGGAAGCACTCAAGGATGCAACCCGCCGCGGAGCGGACGGGGCGCTGATATCGATGACCTTGAGCCCGGAAGCGCCGTCAGCGATAAAGGCATGATTTCCGGAGACGGCGATTCCCTCGGATGTCCCGTCGGTGTCCAGGCCCCCGACCGGAACGGGTTTCACGGGGTTTTTGATGTCGATAATCTGGAGCCCGGCGCTTCCGTCGGCGAGACAGACGAGGTTCTCCCGAAGAATGATGCCCATCGATTCACCGGGAGAGTCCCACGTTCCGGCCAATTTGGGAGTCGATGGGTTGCGGATATCGATGACGGCCAAACCGGCGGGACCATCGGCCACGAAAGCGTAGGATCCGGCCACAACGACGTCCCGGGCATCTCCTTCAGTGTCCAGTTTTCCCCTGAGGACGGGATTTTTCGAGTCGGAGACGTCGATGATGTTCAGCCCTTTATCGCCGGCAGCCACAAACGCCAATGACTCTTTGACCTCGACCGCGAACCCCCCGCCGAGATAAAGCTGGGAAATCCGGACCGGCTTTTTCAAATCGGAGATATCCAGGATGACGAGGCCGTTCATGAAGGCGCAGTAAGCGAGTTTCCCTTTGACGTCGATATCATGGGCCTTCGTCCACAGGGCCGATCCGACAAAGGAAAGCGTCCGGCCATCCTGGCCGCGGCCTAAAACTCCCGGGAGAGCGCTCAGAAGCAGGAGCAGGAAAATAATCCCGGTGCCGTGTTTTGATTTAGACATCTTCTCCCCCTTCGTGCGGTTTAAATCATGACGCCTTCTGACCAGCCCAGCTTGATCAGCTCGATCTTGTTGAGATCGCTCGTGCCGATGCCGTGTTTCGTATCGGCGAGCTGGATGTGCTTGGGAACGGGCGGCAACTCCTGCCCGGGGCCGAATTCCTGGCGTCTCCTGGCCATGATCAGCCGCAGGCCGATAGAGTCCACAGCCACCGGGTCCTGCCCCACGATCAAGCCTTTGTAGTTCCAGACGTAGCGGCGGCTGAAATGGTGGGGTCCGCGTCCGTGGAACTGAGGCGTCAGGGCGCAGAGAATGTTCAGCCGGGTCTTTCCCTTGACCTGGGGCAGATTGAAGAGAGAGCCCAGGTCCGCGCAATTATCGGGATGATAGGCCGGCTGGGACTCCCCGAACATGATGTAGTTCTTGATGCAGCCTGACATCCCGGCCAGGTAATGGGTCCGGAGGGGCCGGGTATTGATCAGGGCAGTGGCTTTCACGAAGATCGGGTTCGTTCTCACATTGTGGTCGTCAATGCCGATATTCTCCTCCTTTACTCCTGCGTCCATGAGGCGGCGCTTGATCGCTTTTTCGACTTCCGGGGGCGTCGGCAGATAGGACCAGACGTTGCTCTTGATGCCGACGATGTCGTCGGGCTTGACCAGCAGGCGAAAAGCTGCCTTCGGGTCGCTCTGGTCCAGGAGCTTCATGACGGCCTCGTCCAGCATCTGCTGGATGACCGGTCCGTTGAACTCGCAGTTCTCATTTAGGGCCTCTTGATGGCGGATGAGGATCACCCGGGACTTGTCCGCCTGAGGTTGAGGATTCTTGGAAAAGCCGACAGTCGTTCCCAGGATAGCGAGAGATGTGCCGTGGATAAAGTTGCGGCGCGTCATCGGAGATTTCATGTCGACCTCACTTCTGTGGGAATCTTATGGCGGAGTATAGGGTCTCCGCGTATTCTTTCGACGGCGCTTCGAAAACGACGGCCAGATAATTCCCATGGATCCGGGCCATGGTCCACTTCCGGTTTTCGGTCAGGGCTGCCCCTGCCCTTATGGGTATCACAGTTGCGGCTGCTCCTGCACG
>CAZKEW010000128.1:0-3646 GCA_964551885.1 uncultured Eubacteriales bacterium | reverse complement strand
CCCCTGCCGGGCCTGCCTCCGGGAGATAGGCTTTAAGGAAGGACTCGTAAGCCGCTCGGGCGCGGTCTTCGTCTCGATAGCGGACGACGAGAAGATTGCCTGTTTCCGTCGGGCTCGCTGCATATTCAGCGAAGACGCAATCCGTCTCCCTTCCCAGGCCCAGGATGTTCTCGCTGGCCACGAAGAACCGGTTATTCAGGTTGATGGCGGCGTGAAAGTAGCTCGTCCGGTTTTCCTTCAAGCCGGGTTGCGGAAGGCATTTGAGGAGGTCCGGAAGCGGACCGGGCGGGCCGAGCAAGGGCGCGACCGCCTTCCCCAACTCGAGGATGGCCTTTTCCGCCCTCTGTTCGTCGCCAGAGGCTGTAATCGACACAAAGAAGCGGCCCTGCCGGAACCTCAACAGGCCGTAGCCGTATTCCGATTCCTGGCCGATTCCGGCCTCCGGGTCCTGCCGGTCGCAGGAAAAGATGCCGAAAGCTTCTTCGGGAGAGCCCATGTCGTAGATGTCGAGGACGATTTCGTCCCGGGACGGGTCCTGGTACTTGCGGACGAACACGTTCCTGAAATCGAAAGTTAGATACACCTCCGCGCCCCCGTCCATGTAGTTATAGATCGTTTTCCGGTCGTAGACTGCGTCTTGACCGGCGGCCCGCCAATCAAGGATTTTCTTTGGAATTGACTGCGCCAGGTCTTTCACGTCCCCTCCGGCGAATGAGATAATGAAAAAGAGAGCCCAAGCGGGAAACAACTTCAAGGAATTCATCAACTTCGACCTCTCGATTTCGCTCCCGATAATAATCGTTAACAATATTAAGAAAAACGGATCCTGTCAAATGCGGCAGCATTAAAATAAATTATATGGCTTAAAACATATCATGAATAAGATTAAGCTATTATTACGCTCTTTAGGTGTTGATGGATGGCTTCATTAACGAAAAGACGTTCATTAATCCGCGCCTGGAGAGGATTCGCTTTAGCGGCGGAAAAAAATAGGAAGCATGAAGATTTTATTATATAATGGAAAAAAAGGAGAGGAGCCATGACTGAAAAAGAAAAAACTTGGACGGAAGAATTCAAACTGAGTGGGAGCGAAATCATCAACAAAATCAAAGAACTGATTCACGCGGGAAATGTTCGGAGGATTATCCTCAAAGATGAAGAAGGAAAAACATTCCTGGAGATCCCCCTGACTATCGGACTCGTCGGAGCGGTTGTCGCGCCGGTTTGGGCGGCAATCGGAGCCATCGCTGCTCTTGTTTCCAAGCTGACCATCGTGGTTGAAAAAGTCGAAGATTCCAAATAAGGGCCGGATTTTCTGCGCAGATAGGTAAACTATTCAAAAACAAAAGATATTTTGTGAGGAGGACAGATGAAAAATCTTTGCAGGTTTCATTTTTTGGCCCTGTTTTTTCTGCTCTTTGCTCTCCACTTCTGGGCTGCCGCTCAGCAGACCCAGCCGCAACAGGCGCAGGCTCCTCAGCAAAAACAGCAGCCAGCTCCCATCACACTGGAAAAGGTGGCCGGAAACATCTATGAAGTGAAGGGCGGGAGCGGCGCCAACGGCGGCGTCTTCATCGGCGAAAAAGAAGTCCTGGTCATCGACGCCAAGATGAGCGAGGATTCGGCCCGGCAGATTATCGCGGAAATCCAAAAAATATCCCCTAATCCGGTCGGATATATAGTATTAACCCACAGCGACGGCGACCATGTCAATGGTCTTCCCGGCTTCCCCGCTGGGTTAAAGATCATCGCCCATGAGGAAACAAAAAGGTATATGGACGAAGCTTTCAAGGAGGAAAAACTGAGGGCTTATCTTCCTCAAGTGACGTTCGCCGAGAAATACGACCTCAAGCTCGGGAATCAAGTCGCCAAGCTTTTCTATTTCGGTCCGGCTCACACCAGCGGAGACGCGGTGGTCTATTTCCCGGAGGAAAAAGTGATCTTCATGGGGGACCTCCTCTTCATCGGCCGCGATCCGCTTATCCATCGCCACAAGAACGGAAGCTCCTTCGGGCTGGTCAAGACTATCAAGGCCGTGCTTGCTCTCGACGCCGAGGTTTTCCTCTCCGGCCATGCCGACCGAGCGACCCGCGGCGATGTTGAAGCGATGGTCAAATCCCTCGAAGAAAAGCAAGCCCAGATCAAGACCATGATCGCCGAGGGCAAGTCCCTGGAGGAGATAAAGAAATTCTATAAGATCGAGGACAGGCCCGCTCAACCGGGACGGACACGCTTTATGAGCCTCCCCGAAGTCATTTATCTCGAGCTCACCGAAAAAAAATAGATACTGCTATTTTGTCCAGTTTCGGTACGGAATCAGCGGAAGAACCTGCGGCTTGGTGTGTCTGTAAAAAGCAAAAACATCGCCTTTTTCCGGAACAAGCTTGAACGACCAATAGCGGATGAGCCCATATTGCGATTGAGGCTCGAGCAAACCCGGGATCAGATTTGCGCCTGCCTGGGCGCAGGAGACATAGTAATCTCCCTTCTTGAAGATCGTTGTCAGCGTTTTCTTCTCAACCTCTATCTGATCCGGCGGAAGGTAATCGTATTTTGACGGAACCACTTCGCCGGCTACATAAGCCTCCACTTCTAAGACTGTGTCTTTGGTGAAGATCTCGACTCGGAGGCCATGGTCGAGCAGGTTCTCAACCACATCCTGGTGTTTCGCGGGAATGACATACGCGAGCGGACGCGGAACGCTGAGCGCAGGGGCAACACCGGGAAACCAGTTCTTGACGACTTCCGGGATAACCTTGTATTCGGAAGGAAAAGAATAAGGCTCCAGGTCAGAGGACATCAAGGCCTCCCCCGCCTTTTTATCCACTTTCAGCACGGCTCTTACAGGGCTCTCGGCCCGCTCGAATTTCTTCAGTGTCAGAGTGGGCTGCTGTTCATCCCGAATATACTCCATCCGCAGATGGACCAAGCCATCGTCCGAGTAGGCCTTGGCCTTTTCAATAAGACTGCCGCGGCACTCTCTAACCATCTTAATAATTTCTTCTCCATGGTCGGCGATCGCCTCGACGAAATGACGAATGCCAAAATATTGCCAGCGGGTCCTCTGCTCGAGCGTCTCAAGGTCATGGCGGGAGGCGCCCTCCTGAATGAAGGAAAGCGTCTCGTAAATACCGAGGGAATTGCGGCCGTCATTGAGGTCTGTGGTGCTGTAGCGCTTCATCTCTTCCCGTCCGGCGACATCTTCAGGCCGGTAGCGGACGCCCGCCGATGAATCGACTCCCATTTCCTGAGTGACGAGGTACTCATAAAAAGCGATGCGTTTTCTCCCCAGATTTTTCTCCACTTCGGCAAGGATTGTCTTGCGGGAAAACTCCTGTAGGCGAGGATGGATATTGGCATTGGAAACACAGCCGATGGAAACCCGGTAATAATCGTCGCCTTTTTCGTGGACATCCAGGGTCACTTCAGGCATCCAGGCCCTGAAAACACGGTGTATGGCCCGGACTTCCTCGGACTCGAGCTTAACGTGGTCCCGGTTGAGGTCCAGATCCTGTTCATTCTGCCTCTGGTCGAACCAGTTGCCGTAGGGATTGGCCTGGGGGATGATCAGAAAGTTCGCTTTTTTCAGGAGCGGCTTAAGCTCTCCGACGGCAAGGTCCCTGGCAAGCCAGAGCGCGGCTTCTTT
>CAZKEW010000127.1:1885-6777 GCA_964551885.1 uncultured Eubacteriales bacterium | reverse complement strand
GAAGCCATAATTTCTCCTAACCCATTCATAAGACACGAGTAAATCGTCTTTGACATTTACAATATGTTCCCATGTAAATATCAGTTAAATTATTAAATATCTCTTGACAAACCGGAAAAATAAAGTTATTATGTTCACATGTATATCGATCTCGTCCCCAACCGCAACTCTCCCCCCGCCATCCTCCTGCGCGAAGGCTTCCGGGAAGGCCAAAAGGTCCATAAGCGCACCCTGGCCAATATCTCCCACTGGCCTCCCGAAAAAATCGAATCGCTGCGCCGCGTCTTGAAAGGAGAAAGGCTGGTTTCCGTGGAGGAAGAGTTCACCATCGAACGCACCCGTCCCCATGGTCATGTGGCCGCCGTGCTGGGGACGTTGCGCAAAATCGGATTGGAGGAGATCATCTTTTCCCGTCGGGTGAGGGAGCGTGACCTGGTGGTGGCTATGATGGCCGCCCGGATCCTCGATCCCTGTTCCAAGCTGGCGACGGCTCGTGGGCTGGGGGGAGAAAGCCTGTTTTCCACCTTGGGGGAATGTCTGGGAGTTGAGTCGGCCGATGAAGACGAGTTGTACGAGGCTATGGATTGGCTTGGGGGACGCCAAGAGAGCATCGAGAAGAAGCTGGTGAAAAGGCACCTTGGAGAAAAAAGCTTGGTGCTTTATGACGTGACCTCGACCTACTTTGAAGGCCGAACGTGTCCGCTGGCCAAGCTGGGGCCGCCTGGAGATGGGCCAAGGGATCGGCTCCAGATTCAGATCGGGCTTGTGGGCAATGCCGAGGGTTGCCCCGTGGCGGTGGAGGTCTTTGACGGGAATCTTGGAGATCCGAAGACCTTGAGCCTTCAGGTCCAAAAGATGCGGGAGAGGTTTGGGTTTGAAAGGCTGGTCTGGGTTGGCGACCGGGGGATGATCACCGAGGCCAGGATCAAGAAGGATCTCCAACCTATCGAAGGACTGGACTGGATTACATCTTTGCGGGCGCCGACGATTCGCAAGCTTGTGACAAGCGGTGTGTTGCAGCTGTCGCTGTTTGACGAGAAAGATCTGGGGGAGATCAGCTCTCCGGAGTTTCCCGGCGAGCGGCTCATCGTCTGTCGCAATCCCTATCTGGCGAAGGAGCGGGGACGAAAAAGGGCGGAGATGCTGGAGGCCACCGAGGGGGAACTGGACAAGATCGTAAACGCCACGAAGCGTCGCAAGCGCAGGCTCGGAGGAAAAGACCGTATCGGGCTGCGGGTGGGCAAGGTGTTCAATCATTACAAGATGCAAAAGCACTTTACCATCACGATAACGGAGGACAGTTTCCGCTATACGCGTAACGAGGAGAGCATTCGTGCCGAGGCCGCTTTAGACGGCATCTATGTGATCCGCACCAGCGTAGGGAGGGATCGGATGGCTGCCGGGGATGCGGTTCGGGCGTACAAGAACCTTTCGGTCATCGAGCGTGCGTTTCGGTGGATGAAGACGGTGGATCTGAAGGTCAGGCCCATTCACCATCGCAAGGAAGAAAGAGTCCGCTCTCACGTGCTGCTGTGCCTGCTGGCTTATTACGTTGAGTGGCACATGAGAAAGGCTCTGGCTCCGATGCTCTTTGATGATGAGGATAAGCAGCTCGCCGAGCAGTTGCGGGAGAGTGTGGTGGCCCGAGCCGAGAGATCGCCCCGGGCGGAGAAAAAAGCGCGGACCAAAAGAACAGAAAATGGCGATCCCGTTCATAGCTTCCCGACTCTTTTGGAGGATCTCCGGACTGTGGCGAAGAACCTTGTGAAATTTCATCGCGTTTCCTTCGATAAAATCACCACTCCCACTCCTCTGCAGCAGAGAGCACTGGCCCTCCTTGGGGTATCTCTCCGGATTTAAGTGTTCCCAGTAGAGTGAATCCCAATTCTTACGTAACTTGCTGTATTTATTTAAGATCTGTTTATTATCTCAGGGGAACTTCGGCTTAGGATAACACCAGCAGCGACCTCTGGGTCAAAACGGAACAGCATGGCGATGCTGTAACCTGCAAGGGGCATCACGCTAAACTGCAAGACTATCCCTATCGAAACCGGCCAGGGCATGAGGAACACCCTCCCGAAATCTTTTACGTTCAGGGTTGTACCCATGCCAAACATAATGACCTGAATGAGTGGAACGATCAGAATCTTCAAGTCAAACCCGAACCAAACGCCGAATGCCGAAGGGTAAAACATTGAAGCAGCCACAAACGCAAAAACCCAGATCGTAAAAGCAAAGCTCTTGAAAAGAGTACGACTCATACCCTACTATTCAACCTTTTTTCAACCCAATCAGTTATCCTCCCGGATAGGCCCTATATCGAAGACAGACAAGTTAAGGATCGTATGAGAGCGGCCTGCAATTTCAAGTTAGGGTCCTGGAGCACAGATCATAATTCATACAATTTAGCCATTTCTTCATGAGGCTTGAAGTGATACAGGCACTGATCGAGCGGCGTGCCAAGCACATTTATCTTTTCGATTTCTCCCTGTCCCATACCTGCTTCAGTCATAGCCGAAAGATAAAGAACCCTTTTGGGATCAAATCCCATCACTTTAGTAGCGATAGTGTCTGCCGCCAGCGCATCCCTACTGGCAATAGCTACCCGAGAATCAAAGGGAGTCCCCCATGCCGGGCCATTTCCCTCCATTGCCTCAAAGCCATCTATCACTGCCAAATCGGGATAGACATCCTGAGCTATATGAAACATGTTGAAATGGCAGAGGTCGCTTACCGCTGGAGGAGTTGTATGGAATAAGCCCTTATCATTATTCTTATAATCATTAAGAGGACACGCCAAAAGGACATTTTTTAACGATAACGTCACCAGCACCTTATTGTGGGTTTTCATCTGGGCTGCTGAGATAATGTAAACATCCGGGTCTAGAAAAGTGGAGATAATTCGCACTGGCAGTGGACGGTTTTCTTTCCCGAAGACGTACCGGTACTGATAAGATGAATCCTGATTATAGTCGACCAATCTCACGTTGTATTCTTTCTCCAGCGGAAGGTATCCATAATTTTTGAAACCGTCAAGGGTATTCATAACTCCTGATTCGCCGATGATTATCTGCTTTTTACAGTGGGGGGCTAGAAAATCTAAAATGGCTCGTAGCGCGTCCACATGTGTGATGGCAAGTGGATTATTGGAAACGACCACGTTTGGCTTGATCAAGATCTTTTTATTGCCGATAGAACCGAGAACTTCGTCCTCGATCATTTTCAACGACTGATACACGATCTTGCGTCGGTCATTCCCCTTAACCAAGCTCACTCGAGCAGGTTCAGTCACTTTTTCGTACAGCCGGCCAGGTTTTTTTTGTCGACCTTTCGTGATGACATGTCTGCTGTCACGGCAAAAAATATTCCCCCCGAGAGTCATCCCTCCCACTGCTCCCAGGCCGAGACCTTTCAAAAAATCCCGTCGATTCAGACTCTTTTTAGTGTCTGCCATGACCAGCTCCTTTTACATAAATTTGGTAAAAAATCTGCATTATTTCTTCAATGGGTATTCTAGACCCTTTACTTTTGTCCGGATTTTATAGATTTTGTTGTAGCAAGTTGCATAAATCGTCTTCATGTCTTCATCACCAAAACAGCAGCTTACCGGATAAACGGGGAAGTTGATAATGCCGACGAATTCCCCCTTTTTATTAAAAATCTGGAGCCCCATGTAAGTGGCCACGTAAATATTTCCCTGTTCGTCAATGGTCATACCGTCAGCCCCGCTCGATTTACCCTTTCTGTTAAGAACTTCGGGAGTGAGGTGGAGTTCTGCAAATTTCCGACCGTTTGACACGGTTCCGTCATCGTTGACATCATAGGCCCAGATAAAGTTGTCCTTATCACTGTCCACATTCCACCATTCCTCATCATCATAGGTGTTGTTCACATAGAGAGTTTTCCCATCGGGGCTCAGAAGGACTCCGTTCGGCATGGCGAATTCATTCGGTCTTATAACCCTGACCACCTCACCCTCCGGCGTCAGATAGTAAACACTCCTTCCCGGCTGATTTTTTTCCACGTCGGGTGTAAACTGAGGATCTGTGAAGTAAATGCCCCCCTTGGCGTCGATGACAAGATCATTGGGGCCATCAAGAGGTTTATGGTCATACCTATCTGCAAGCGTCTGCACAACTTTTCCTTGAGTCGTCATTTCGATCACGCGGTGACCGAACATATCGCAGACGGCGAGGTTTCCGTTGCCAAGGCGCATGGTTCCGTTTGTCTGCATTTGGCCATGGGAAATATGACGAAAGGTGCCGTCAGGTTTCATCTCCACCAGGGAGCTTTTTTTGGGATCACCACTCCAATTTTGATCGAAGTGCATGCTTGAGAAATAGAGTCTGCCGTTCAACCATGTTGGTCCCTCGGTGAAGTCGAGTCCCTGTCCTCCCCGCGCACCCTCGACTACGAGTTCAACCTTGGCATCTTCGGGAATAATGGCATGGTAGGCAGCAAGCCTTTTCGCCATCTTCTCTGCGTAATCCGGACGGGACGGCCAGAACACGTCAATCACATCACAACCAAAAGGTCCGATCTCGCCACCATGGACCATATTTGCCGGAAGAAGAAGGATATTGCCCTCTTCCATCCGATGCACACGATCGAGAATGATTTCGTCAATCCAGCCGCGGAGGACAATCATCAGTTGCTCTTCGGGATGGATGTGATGAGAAAAAGTCGAACCGGGCGCCATTCCGAGGAAGCTCATCTGGGCCCCATTGGTTGATATCAGGCGAGAGTTGGCTCCGGGAACGAGCTCTGTAACCTGCACATCGTCTAATTCAAGCTCATTGGCTGTAGACACAATCGCATTTGCGGCCATGGTGCCAATCTCGGGTTGGGCCTCGCTGATCGTCTCATTCTGATAGATTCTGATCAGCATGTAG
>CAZKEW010000127.1:335-1875 GCA_964551885.1 uncultured Eubacteriales bacterium | reverse complement strand
ACTGCACATCGTAAAGATCGTATACTCTATCCGGTACTACAGAGGGCTCAAGAAGATAAGTCCCCGCAGGAACATCTGACGGCAAGTTGGGAATACCGGCTTTTGCCAAGTAATCGAGGCGCACTGGACAATAAACTTCAAGGATTTCCGCGCCCTCATTTCCGGCCTTCATGGCGTTCTCAGCTCCCTTCTCAAGGAGAACAAATTCCATTTTCGGAGTGCCGCCATGTATCCCATCCGGCTCCTCACGCTCACGAGCACACATGGAAATATAACTTCCGTTAATAAGCTGTTCCACCGAACCCTTTCTGATAAACATGAGCCGTTCGCATGTCAGCCTTTCCCTGGGTATCTCCGCATTAGGTTCCAGGGTCATCCAGCTGATGAGGGTCCCCTTACCCCAGGACATGCGGGCTTTTGCGCCGGGAGCTATTTCAATGATAGGAAGCTCTTTGATGTTGGTGACAACACCGGGCTCGAGATTCGAGGAGATTTTGGTTTCCGGGATATCATGGCGTATTCGCCCTTCGATGCTTCTCTCTTTGATTATCTTGTCGTTTATCGCTTTCCAGTCCGATTTCTTTGAACAACCGGTAAAAGCATTGAAGAAGACAGCAACCGTGAGAATAATGAGTAAAAAGTTGTCTATTCGTCTTGTTTTTCTCATAGATTCCTCCTCTACTTCCTTATCAGTATGGGCCAAAAGCGTATACGCTTATTTCCTTCTTGCCTTATATCGCCCTAACAATAAAGCTCAAGGGCAGACACCCGGATAGGACATCGCTGTTATTCCAGCCTGTCATGACGGTTGCCAAGGTAGAGCCACAGCATATGCTCATCTGTATGGTTTATAGAAGAGTGAGGGACTTTGTTGTTCGGCGGAATGAGAAATGCTTCACCAGGCTCCTGCCACAAGAGACGGTTTCCAAAAAGCAGAAGGCTCTTTCCCTTCAGCTGACACCAGATCTCTTCACATCCCGGACCATGAACGTGTGGCTGGGCAATGTCGAATTTATCGATGGATACAACGGCCATTCCCATTGGGTTAGCAAATTTCGGAGACACGTCATAAGCAAATCCACGGCCAATGTGGGCCCAGTGATACCCAACCCCGGGCTTTGAATCATGATAGCTTCCCACGGACATTTCTGCGTTTGGCTTGAACCCGCTTGGTATTTCTTCTACCACGATAATCATTTCGAGGGGAACTTCTGTTGCGTTGAAGAAACGGTATTCGAGTCCGGCCGGAATGACTACAGCCGTGCCCTCTTCAAGCTCGGCTTTCTTGCTGCCGGCCTGCACATGTCCGCTTCCATCCATCACATAGAAAAAAGCTTGTTCTCTTTCGTGCTTTGTGGGCTGGGTCATACAGCGGGGCTGGAGAACTCCTCGTTTGTAGGCTTTCAGGTACTTCAAAACCGCACCCTTTTTGGGTGGATTGAGGGGATCACCAGGAGTGAGAATGTCACGTTCGATGAGTCCGCCGTGTCCCTCATGCGGGAGGGAGTTTCTCCAGTGGTTGATGTAGAGGAAGACATCC
>CAZKEW010000127.1:0-325 GCA_964551885.1 uncultured Eubacteriales bacterium | reverse complement strand
GATTTGGCGTGCTCGGAGAATGATGGTTCCGGCTCCTCGGTAAGCTTTTCTTGAAGCATGACAGTCGAAAAACCTCCTAATCCATAAGAAATTACAAATACTGTTGTGAGAAATAGCCACTTTTTCATGTATTTCCTCCTCTGTCTATAACGAAAAAAAGACTTTTTTTATTGCCAAATCTGCTCATCAATCTTGCTAACGCAAAAAGATCTAATCCATATGATTCATACCTATCCATCTCTGAATTTGACGTTTGGAAATGACAGTGACAGTGATAAGAATTTGCTTTTTTGCCTCGATGGCTGAGGAAGTATCCGCGTGTCGT
>CAZKEW010000126.1:0-6811 GCA_964551885.1 uncultured Eubacteriales bacterium | reverse complement strand
ACACGGGAATTATTGCGTTTGTATTAATCCAAACGAATTAATAACTTTTTTATCTTATTTTTTATGGGCCTTGAATTCTACGATCAATGTTTTCCAGAGGGAATTGAATCGTTCCTGGAGAGAATCATACAGGGCTGAATTCTTCGCCTGGGGCTCAACGGCCAATTTTTCTTTCTTGACTCTTTCTCTTGAGATTTCTTCTATAGTTATTTTTTCCCCTTTTTCCCTGAAATAGCTCCAAACAGATTGAAGAGCCGCGCCATAGGCAGCAGCTTCCTGTTCCGAGAGGGTGACGACCGGCGTCTTGAAGACATCCGCCAGGATCTGCAGCCACAGCCTGCTCTTGGCTCCTCCGCCAGTGGCTCTGATTTCCGCAGGCTTGAGTCCGAGAGAGCGCATTCGCGCGAATCCGTAGCCGAGGTTGAGGATTGTTCCCTCCATGACCGCCCTGGCCAGGAAAGAGGAGTTAAAGGTCCTCTTGTTGAGTCCGAAGAGTACTCCAGTGGAGAAGGGAAGGACAGGGACTCGCTCTCCGTCGATAAAAGGAAGAAAGATGAGTCCTTCAGCTCCGGCGGGAGCTTTAGAGGCCACATTTTCCAGCTCCTTGTTGGAGAGATTGAGCAAGGCTTTGGAATATTCTGTCGTATTGGTGACGTTCATCGTGCAGAGAAGGGGAAGCCAGCCTCCGGTGCTGTCACAAAAAGCGGCGATTTCGCCTTCAGGGTCAACAAAGGGTTTTTGGAAATAAGAGTAGATCGTGCCAGAAGTCCCCAGGCTGACCGTGCAAACTCCGGGCAGGACATTTCCAGTGCCGATCGCACCCATCATGTTATCGCCGCCTCCGCTCGAGACAAGGACCTTTTTCATCCCGTAGCGAGAAGCGATTTTTTCTTTTATGTAGCCTAAAGGCTCAGCGGGATGAAGGAGAGGAGGAAGCTTAGCCTCAAGCTCAGGACCAATCGCCGCTATAACTTCCCTATGCCAGACACGCTTTCGAATATCCATCAGGCCGGTCCCTGAAGCATCCCCATACTCCATCGAGAGTTTTCCAGTGAGCCAGTAATTGAGGTAATTATGGGGGAGAAGGACTGTTTTGAGCTTGGCATAGTGGCGGGATTCCTTTCGCTTAAGCCAGAGAATTTTTGAGGCTGTGTAGCCAACTGCCAAGCTGATTCCAAGTTTCTTTATGAATTTCCTTTTTCCGCCCATCTTTTCGACGATCGTTTCCGTTTCTTCGACCGTCGAGGTATCGTTCCAGAGCTTGGCCGGCCTTATGGGCTCGCCGTTCTTGTCCAGGGAAACAAAGCCATGCTGCTGCCCGGAAACACCCCATGAGACGATATCTTGTGGCTTGATTTTGGCTTCAGCCAGCGCTGCCTTCACGGATTTCTCCAGCGCTTCGATCCAGACGCCGGGTTCCTGTTCGCTCTCTCCCTGTCTGAGGTTTTCTATCGACTTGTGTGGAGCATAACCGCGGCCTCTGACCTTTCCGGTGAGATCCGCGACGAGGGCCTTTGTCCCCTGCGTCCCGGAATCTATCCCGATGGCATACATTTTTTCCTCCTCAAGGCTTTTTTATCTTTTTCAAAAGCCGGAAGTAAGGGGCAAAATGAATCGGCTCTCTCACAGGGATGCTTTAGCAAAGCGCGATGTATCCGTTCTGGAAAAGAGTGAAATCCCTGATTATAACGCCGTTTACCTCGACTCGGGCAACTCTCCAAAAGCCTTTTCCGAGCGCAGAAGTGGCAGAGAAGCTAACGCTGGCATGAGAGGCGATCATTCTAATCAAATCCCCTCCTAAAATCAAGGCAAAGTGGATTCCATTGGATTTGACTCTTTTCTTTTTGCTTGCTATTTTTTAGGACAACAGTAGGAATGAGAATAAATCGATGAAATGTCCAGGATGTCATAAAGAAAATCCTGAAACTTCACGTTTCTGTGCGGAGTGCGGGACCCAGCTTCTTCCCTCAAAAGAACTCCCATCGTCTCCCAAAATCGAGCTCAAGACACCCGTATCCGTTTTGGCTAAAGGGGGCACTTTTGTCGGCAAGTACAGGATCATAGAAGAGCTGGGAAGGGGTGGGATGGGAATTGTCTGTGAGGCGGAAGATACAAAGCTCGAGAGAACAGTGGCCCTCAAGTTTTTGCCGCCTGAGTTGACCAAGGACCCGCAAGCCAAAGCGCGTTGTCGATCAGCCCTGACGATCCCGACTCCGTGCTCTGGTTCGTGCAGATGGTCGCCCTAATGGGCAGACCCTCAGTCAGCAGGCCGCTGGTTGCGCGACTCCTTGAGATTGACCCTCTGACATACATCACGCATGTGACTTCGGTGGCCCACCATTTCTACGAAGGGCGATTCGAGGTGGCCTTGGAGTCGGCTCGAATAGCCTTCCGGCTAGACCCAGAGGGGATCCTATCCCGGTATCGGTATGTACTGGCGCTTGGTGCCAACAAGCAATTCGAGGAAGCCTGGGCCGTTCTTGATCGGTGGCGCAACGAGACACCAGAGCATGGCTGGGTGGTGGGCGCAACCTCCTGGTTTTATGCGCTACAGGGTAAGAAGGCCGAAAGCCTGGAGTCTCTCAGCGAAGATGCGCTTTCTGGCGCGTGGACGGACCCAGGCGGGGTGTGGCCAGTGGCGGAGATCTACGCCCTGGTGGGTGAGACCGAGGAGGCGCTGAAGTGGCTGGAGCATGGAGTGGAAATGGGGTGCATCAACTATCCGTTCCTGTCCAGGATTGACCCGTGGCTTGAAAACATCCGCGGCGAGGAGCGCTTCAAGAAGCTCATGGAGCGGGTGAAGTACGAATGGGAAAGTTTTGAAGTATAAAACTGCGGGATTAAATGCCTCCCTTTGATTGGGCTATCTAAGAGGAGACCAAATGGTGAGTGAATTCTGGAAGACGGCGGTTTTTTTTCGATCAATCCCGAGCGCGAGACACCAGTAGTTTACGGCCTTTTTGCTTAAGTTCCGGCTTTTTGTCAATACACTTACAAATTTCTCCAGGCCGTATTTTTTTTGGACTTCGCCTAGGTATTCGAATCCGCCGAAGTTGATCGCTCTTTCTATCTCTATCTCGGGGCTTATCCGATGCTTATCTCTATCCCAAAAGAGTTCTTTTCTCATCGGCAAAACCTCACAAAAAATTCTTTGGTCTCTTTCCATTCATTTTTGGAAATATTTCGAATTCTTGCTGCTTTATCAACGAGTAAAATGCCATCTAATTCCTTTTCGGCATCATCAAAATATACCATGGCTGTTTTCAAGTGATAGCTGTATTTTTCATCAACTTTGTACTTGCGCTGAACACGAAGAGCTATATCTTCAAAAGAATGCTGGGTTTGCTTGAGCAAATAATATAGGTCGATGAAGTCCTTCGCTGAGCCTCGCTGAACAAGAGATATGGCTTTCATCGCTTCAATATCATCGAACGATGCCAGTGGGCAGATGACTCCAGATCTAATCTTGTAAGAGGTCAGAGGAGATAATAGTGAGTACGGCAAATAAAATAAGGAAAATTTCAATTTTTTAGCAGAGAGGAATACGATCAAGGTATCCTTTTCCATAAGTTCTAAATCGACCTTTTCAAAACGCTCTCTCATATTGAATACAAGCACTTCGGAATTAAATGGTTTGGGAACAAAGAAATCAAGGTCGATAGAAAGTCGATGATGCAAGTAGTAATAAAGGGCCGTGCCGCCAGCAAGATAGCTTCCCTCAGGAAGAATCTTGTTGTCTAGCAATTGAACTAACATCTTTTCCAGGTTTTGAGCTTTATTCCCCTTATCCACATCACTATTTTAGCATGGATTTTTGATGATTTAAATAAGAAAATCTGAGCTATTCAATGAATTCTTAATTATCCCTTTTTTAACATGCGCGGCGATGAGCGATTTAAGAAGCTCATGGAGCGAGTGAAATACGAATGGGAGCATTTTGAGGTGTGAGAAAATTCCCAAGTATCTCTGCCTAAATCCCAAATCTTCAACTCGTTTTCCACGCTTCCTGTGAAAAAACTTGTGGAAAACTGAAAATTTTCTTTATTAAAAGATTGATCTACTTGCAGTTCTGACAATGTGCACAAATTTTGGGCATAAAATCTTAGTTTGCCCCTTTTCAGCGATGCAATATCAGATGGACAAAAGCCGCGTCTGAGTTGACAGAGTTCCGACCCTTTGCTATAAGTTCCTATTCGATAAGAGGGAAGGAGAAGCCCACATGAAATTGAGCCTGCTCGATTGGGTTGTCATCGGGCTTTATTTTCTAATTAGCCTGGGAATAGGACTCTATTACCGCAGGCGGGCCACCAAAAGCGTCAGTGATTTTTTTGTTTCCGGCCGCAAGGTCACCTGGTGGCTGGCCGGCACCTCGATGGTGGCGACAACATTTGCCGCGGATACGCCGCTGGCCGTGACCGGACTTGTCGCCCGCAACGGTATCGCCGGCAACTGGATCTGGTGGAGCATGGCCTTCAGCGGCATGCTCACTGTCTTTTTCTATGCCAGGCTCTGGCGACGCTCCGGAGTATTGACCGATGTTGAATTCGCCGAGGTCCGCTACAGCGGCAGACCGGCCAGGTTCTTGCGTGGGTTCAGGGCCTTCTATCTGGGCCTGCCGATCAACCTCATCATCATGGGCTGGGTCAACCTGGCCCTGGTCAAGATCCTGATGCTGGTCCTAAGAGTGACGAAGTTTCAGGCTCTCCTGATCACCATAGGCATCATGTTCATCACGGCCTCCATTTCGACATTGTCCGGACTTTGGGGAGTTTTGGTCACCGACATGTTCCAGTTCATCCTCATTATGGGGATGGTGATTGTCCTGGCTGTCTTCGCCATCCATTCCGTGGGAGGGATAGGTGAACTGGTCAGCTCCATCCAGACAATTGAGAAAAGCGGCGAAGCCACAGGCTCTCTCCTTTCTTTTGTTCCCGAGATCAACTCCACTTGGATGCCTCTCATCACCTTCTTCGTCTACCTTGCCGTCAATTGGTGGGCCTCCTGGTATCCGGGAGCCGAGCCCGGCGGCGGGGGATATATCGTCCAGCGGATTTTGAGCGCTAAAAATGAGAAGCATTCCCTGTTGGCGACCTTATGGTTCAATATCGCCCATTATGCCCTCCGGCCCTGGCCCTGGATATTAGTGGCACTTGTGGCGGTCGTGAAATTCCAGGGAGACCCGTCCTTTGCCGCAGACCCGGAATCTGGTTATATCCGGATTATGATCGCCGATCTGCCGGCTTCGCTGCGCGGGCTGATGGTGGCCGGCTTTTTTGCCGCCTATATGTCGACGATCGCCACAGAGCTTAATTGGGGAGCGAGCTACCTGGTGAACGACCTCTACCGCCGCTTTCTTGTCCGCCAGCGGAGAGAAAGACACTATGTCGTCATCTCCCAGTTGATGACTATGTCGCTGATGATATTATCGGCGATCGTCAGCTTCTACATGGAGTCCATAGCCGATGCCTGGAAGTTCATGATCGCGATCGGTGCGGGAACAGGCCTGGTTTATCTTTTAAGGTGGTTCTGGTGGCGGATAAACGCCTGGAGCGAGGTTTCTGCCATGATCGCGGCTTTTGTGACTTCGCTCACTCTCCAGATCGGGTTTGGCCTCAGCGAGAGCAAACCCAGCGAATTTGCCTATCTTGTCCTGATTACAGTCGCTGTGACCACGGTCGTTTGGCTCGCTGTAACATTCCTCACGCGGCCAGAGTCGAAAGAAGTATTGTTGTCATTTTACCGGCGCGTGCGGCCGAGCGCAGCGCTCTGGGGGCCCATCGCCAAAGAGGCCACGGACGTCGTTCCGCGCAAGGACGGTCTTTTTAACCTGATGGACTGGCTCTGCGGCGTGGCGATGATCTATGCTTTTCTCTTCGGGGCGGGAAAAATCATTTTCGGCCAGGTCTTGCTCGGGATCGGCTTTTTTGCCGCGGGGCTCATTTTCGGCGGCATAATTTACGTTGACCTGAACAAGCGCGGCTGGGAAACTATCGCCGAATGACTTGGGTAAGTCCCTCGGAAAGACGCATGGCGGAAAAAATTCTTTATCTTTCAAAAGCCGATGTCGCTTCTCTCGACCTGAAAATGGAAAGGATTATCTCGGCCTTGGAACAGATGTTCAAGGAAAAAGGGGAGGGCCGGGTGGAGATGCCGCCTAAGCCAGGCATCCATCCTCGGCCTGATTCCTTTATCCAGGCGATGCCTGCCTATATTCCTGGGCTTAACTCAGCAGGAATTAAATGGGTAAGTGGTTACCCCGAGAATATAAAGAGAGGGTTGCCTTATATCAGCGGGCTCATTATTCTCAATGACCCCGAAACAGGTCTCCCGCTTGCTGTCATGGATTGCACGTGGATTACGGCCAAGCGCACGGGCGCGGCAACAGCGGTGGCAGCAAAATACTTGGCCCGGCCCGACTCAAAGGTTGTCGGCATCCTCGGCTGCGGGGTCCAGGGAAGGAGCAACCTTGAAGCCCTGAGAACGCTTTTTCCGCTCAAGCGGGTCATGGCCTATGACATCAATCCTGCTGCTTTAAGTCTTTATGCCGAGGAGGTGACGGCAAAGTTCAGTCTGGAAGTCGTTTCTGCCGGAGAGCCGCAGGAAGCTGTTTCAGGATGCGATATTGTGGTCACAGCCGGGCCGATTCTCAAGATTCCCCATGCGACCATAAAGCCAGGCTGGTTTGAACCAGGCGCTTTCGCTTCTTTGGTTGACTATGATTCCTACTGGCATCCTGAGGCCTTTAAGGAGGTCGACAAATTCTGCACCGATGATGTCTCCCAGCTTGAATTCTACAAGAAGCTCGGTTATT
>CAZKEW010000125.1:1579-6818 GCA_964551885.1 uncultured Eubacteriales bacterium | reverse complement strand
CGCTTCTTTTCTCTTTTCTGTCTCGTTCATCCACATCCTTTACAGCCATCAAATTGTCCTCGATGTTCCGATGACTTTTTTCTATGCTCTGGCGCTCTACTTCTGCGCCTTGCTCTTGGAAAAGCGGAGATGGGGCGATTATTTTCTGGCAGGTTTTGCCAGTGGACTGGCCGTGGCCACAAAATATAACGGCATCTTCATTCTCTTTTCCATTTTTCTGGCCCACCTTTTGAGCGCGCCGCCGATTAAAAGAAAGGTTTTAAAGGCTTTTCTTGACTTCAAAATCTATCTGGCCGGACTGTCTGCTGTTCTCGGCTTCTTCATCGCTCATCCCTATGCTTTCCTTCATTTCAAAAGATTCATCGGCGCCTCCTCCCTTTTGATCAAGATCGTTCACGAGACAGAATATTATCTGAAGCCTATCCAGCCCAAGACCGCTGTCGAGTTCATCCTTTACAACAAATATTTTCTGGGTCTGAAGAATATCCTCATCGCCGAAGGCCCGATTTTTCTGACCCTGGTCTTTCTCGGCATTATCTGCGTTCTTATCCACCGGAACAGACAGAACGTCTTCCTAGCCCTTTCAGCACTCGCCTATTTTTTAGGAGCGCTTGGGTTTTTGGGATTCTCAAGATTCAGGGACATTCCTCCCCTGGCCATTTTTTATTCTTTCCTGGGCCTGCTGGGGGTCGCGCTGGCGGGCGGCCTGCTCAAAAAGCCGAAGCCCGTAAGAATCGCTCTCTCTGCTTTGATTGTTCTGGCTTTTATCTCTCTGGAATTTTCGGCCTGGGCAAAAACGTATTACCTTTGGGAGGATGACACCACCGAAGTGGCGGAACGCTGGATCAGAAGGAACATCCCTGAGGGAAGCTATTTCGGGAAAGAATGGTTTTCTCCTCCCGCAGGGGGAGAAAGCTTTCGCTACCTGAACTTCTCTGCTGCTTTTCTCTTCTCGAGGGATTTTGCCCCTTATGAAAGGTTTGATTTTATCATCACCTCAAGCGCCGCCTACGGCATTTTCTTCAAGAATCAAAAGTTCTACCCTGAGATCATGGGCATCTATAGAAATGTGCGGGAAAAAAATGAGCTGATTAAGAACTTTTATTTTGAGGACATCGAATACAAGAACCCCGAATTGAATATTTTCAGCACCAAAAGCCAAAATAAAATAAAACAGAGAATGTCCCTGCCCTCTGCCCTGCCGTTGGAGAATCCTGTTAGAGAATTTGAAGTCATCGACGGAAGCCCCTATGGGAAAAACATCAACAGCTTTTTCCTCGGCAGCAACCAGGAAGTGAAAAGAATTTTCATCAGCCGGAAAAAAATCCCCCAGATTGCGGTCTTCGTGAGCTCTGCGGAGAGCGACGGTGAAGTCGTGCTGAAGAATTTTCCTTTGAAAAAAAAGTTGAAAATGAAAAAGGGGAGGCCTGAAGTCCTCCTCTTCCGGCCGAAGCTCTCGTTTCCTTTCTATCGCTACATCTATAAAATAGCCATTGGAAGCGACAAGGACTTAAAGAGCGCCTTTGTCAAGCTGTGTTTTGACGATTTTGATATCGCCTTAGAATTCTTCAGACTGGAAAATTATCAGGCGGCCAAGGAATTTTTCCTCAAAGCTCTGGACAACAAGCCTAAAAACGCTTTAGACTTGGAAATCTATTTTTATCTGGCCTACTGTTCAAAGAGGCTGGGCTTAGAGAAGGAGGCTCAGCGATATTTAAAAGAGGCTTCAACAAACTCATTCTGGAGAAGATATGCGGGCCTTTTCTCGCCGTCCGGGGACGAGGAAACCTGGAGAAGAAACTTCGAAAAATTTTCCGGCCTGAATTACCCGCTCTTTGAGGAGCTGTTGACCAATTTCGTCGATGATACGGAATTTCGGTTTCAAAACGCGAAGGTGGTGGAGTCGCCGCAATTTTTCAAAACTAAAGCCCTCATGCCAGCCGGCGATCAGACCGCTGACACTCTTCAAGTTGTTTCCCCTGAAAAAAGGCTTTTCCCTCAAAAATACCGGCTCGAGCTCGAATTCTATAATCCGGATAAAATTGAAGGACTCATCGGACAACTGGAGATTGTCTCAAGAGATGATGAAAAGGAGGATAGACAAGTCTTTCCTATTGTCTTGGCCCCGATGCCGGAAAGCGATTTCTCTTCAGCTTCCTCTTGTTTCAGTGTTGACAGTTTCGCGAAGAGAATCCAATTTGTCATCAAAATCGAGAAAGATAAGAATGTCGCTTTCGATTATCTGAAGATTTATCCGGATATCAAGGATTTCATTGACCAAAAAAAAGCGCTATTTCAGGAATTTATCGAAAGGACAAATTTCTCCGCCCGGGATGAGCTCAAATAAAAAAACCGGGGCCTGCATTCTCTGCGGCCAGGCAAACTGGAAAAAGCAGTTTTCCCTGGATGAGCATCACTTTTATAAGTGCAAGAATTGCCGGCTCATCCAGATGTTTCCCATGCCCAAAGCCTTAGCCCGGGGTGATGATTATTCCGGCTATGACCTCGGAAAGCAACAAGAATTTGCCCGTCTTTTTTTAGTTCCTCAATACCGCAGGGCCATTCAGCTGATCAAAGAATATAAGAAAGAAGGAAGGCTGTTGGACGTCGGCTGCGGAACAGGCGAATTCCTTGAAAACGCTCGCGAGGCCGGGTTTATGCCGACCGGCATCGAGCCATCAGAAGCGGCCTGCCGGATAGCCGGACAAAAAAATGATGTCATCAGAGGGGAATTGGCAGGCGTCAGTCTAAAAGAGGGCTATTTCGATGTCATGACGCTCTGGTCTGTCCTCGAGCATGTCCCGGATCCTCTCTCGTTATTGGGGAAAATTCATTCTTCTTTAAAGGCAGATGGAATCCTGGCCCTGCGTGTTCCCTCGTCGAGCGGCCTTCTGCCTTCTCTGGCTCTCTGGCTTTTCAAAATTTCAGCGGGAAAGATTGATTATCCCTTAAGAGTGATTTATCAACTCGAATGGCATTACAAACACGTTTGCTTTTATAACCGGAAAAATATCGCTCTGCTCCTCAACACATGCGGGTTTGAGATTTTAAACGCCCGAGCCGAAAACAGCTTCGACATTAAAAGCCTTGATTACAGAATGGACTACCTGCCCAGCGGGAGAATCGGCCAATTTGCCTTCAAAACAGCGTTGTTTCTTATCCTGCAATTTTCCCTTCTGTTGCGCCGGCAGGACGAGCTGGTCCTCGTCACCCGGAAAGCATCATAAAGGAGGTTCTTCTCTTACTTTTTTGCTTCAAACATCGTCCAGGCGTTTGATTTCATGTCTTTGAGGAATTTTCCCTGCCACTCGTACTCGGGATGCTTCTCGAAAAAGGCCGCCGCGATAAAATCCCGGCCGCACGGATGTCCCATCCTGGCCCAGATCTTCATGTCTTTGGCGAGCGCAGCCGTGGTGACCTTGCCCTGGACAGAACCTCCGGGAAAATAGGGAGCCCAGGAGAATTCAGGCAATCCTTTCGGGTCTTCGTCCACATGGCCGCAGAGGACATTGCTGTTAGCGGCCGCTGACCCCATGCTTGCGTCAAGGTGGTCTGCTTCAAACGCCTTGCCCATCTCGGCATTGATATTCCCTTTGTTTTCTTCCATAAGCTGCTCCCAGCGGGCTTTTCTGACAAATACGGACTGAACTGTATCTTGAGGATTAAACGTCGTTTCTTCGGCGATAAGCTTTTCATCACTGGCGAAATTGGAGCCAATAAAATAGCCGTCCTTGGTCCGCCAGACCCGGTGGTTTTTGAGCCCGAGCTCGAGCTTGGCAATCTCGTTCGTCTTTGTATCTCCGACAAGCCAGTCATTGGCATAGGCGCCGTTGTTGTCTGTTGTCATGATCCTGACAAAATCATCGATCGAGCTGGCATACTGGGCCGCTTTGCGGGCGCGCATAAACTCGGGAGCGCCGTCCTCTTTAAAGCCTTTGAACTGCGATATCGTCGTCTCCGTATAGAGAATTCCTGCGCTGTTGATTGCGAAATCATCGCCGCTGTGGATATAGCCGGGAATGGTATCCATCAAAATCCGGAATCCTTTTTCAGGAGCTATGTCAGCGATCACATTCCACCGTTCGCCGACGATATACTCCACCCAGGCGTTATGCCCGATCACAATTTGCCCATCTTCCGTATAACTCCCGTTGGCGATAAAGGCGCTGCAGTAACCGGGAGCCTTGTTATTGCCGGCGCCGGCCTTGATTTTTTCATCAAGACAAGGAACGTAATACCAGGCCAGCTCGATCCAGCCGTTGAGGGCTGTGATATCAATCTTGTCGTAGTTTTTATCCGGCAAGCGGGCTTTGATCCCCTCGGCGATCTCTTCGATTTCTTCGCGGTATTCCTGCTCGAGTTTTGGCCAGAACATTCTTTCCGCGGCCTCACGGTAAAATTTCCAATCCCTTTTTGTCACCCCCTCGAGGTAGAAGGCGAACATCTCGAGCGCGTCATCGATCTCAGCGGCGAGATGATATCCGTGCTGGAAGCCGACCTCGCGGGGCGTGCCTTCGAGATGAACAAAGACCCAGCCGTTCTTGTCTTCCCGGACAGAATTTTTAAGCCGCGCTTTCGTGGTGTTCGAACAGGAAACAGCTATGATCAAGATCAAAACGACAACCAGAATCACGATAATTTTTTTCAGGCTCATTGTTTTTCTCCTTTTCGCTCATCTCAAGCGAGGATCGATTTCAGCTCCTTGATTCTTGCGGCAATATTCACGCTGTGGACACATTTAGCCGTGCATTCAATGCAGGACAAACACTTTTCCAATCCTCTCCCCTGCGGGATTTCCTCCAGCGTCGCCCGCGCCTGGGCAATATTCGGGTAAGAGGCCGCGTACATGTGCGCGTACGAGCTTCGGGACTTCGACTCTCTCCGGACAAGAGGCCAAACAGCCATAACACTGCCGGCAGACACTCCTCATGGCCAGCTTGACATTGCGGTCCTCGAGGAACTTCTTTTCTTCCGGCGTGTAGCTCAAGTCATGAGCGACAGAAAAATCTCCCTCGAGCTCCTGAAAATTCTGAAAACCGGGAACTGCAGTGGCGAAGACGTCATGCCTCAACACCCATTTGAGCAAGGCTGTATGCCAGAGCTTGCCCTCATAAAACTTCCGCGCTCGAGGCTCAAAATCATCGAGATACCAGGACTGCTTGCACTGGGTTTTCATGGCAATCAGGATGATTCCCGCGCCTGCAGCTTTTTCCATGGCCTTGAGAAGCTCCGAGTTTTC
>CAZKEW010000125.1:0-1479 GCA_964551885.1 uncultured Eubacteriales bacterium | reverse complement strand
GAGTTTTCATCATGCTCCTTTCGAGACAGCGATGACCTTCCTGAACACGCGCATGATATTTCCGCCCCAGATTTTTTCGATCTCTTTCTCCGAATAGCCGCGGCGCAATAGGTCCTCGGTCACATGGAACATCTGGCTCACACTGTTGCATCCCTCAACCCCGCCGCCTCCGTCAAAATCCGTGCCAATACCGACAAAGTCAATTCCTGCCACCTTGACAACGTGATCGATGTGGTCAACGACATCCTTGACCGTTGCTCTCTCTTCCGGAAATCTTTCATTCAGGGCTTCGTATTCCTCCGTGATTTTTTCCCGGGCGGCTTCATCCTTGATATCACGCATGGAGCCGTATTTTGCCCGCAATTCTTTGAGCGCCTTCTCCTTCTCGGGATTGGGCTTGGGCGTCCGCAGATAACTCGAAAGGAAACAGATCTGAATGACTCCTCCGTTGGCCGCCAGGGCTCGGATCATCTCGTCCGAGAGGTTGCGCGGGCTGTCACAAAGGGCATGGCAGGACGAATGGGAAGCGATGATGGGAGCTCTCGTCGCCTGGAGAACGTCAAAGAAGGATTTATCCGAGATATGGGAGACATCGACCATCATGCCCAAGCGATTGCACTCAGCCACGACTTGTTTTCCGAAATCGCTCAACCCGTTGTCCTCAGGGTTTTGCCTGTCGGTTGAAGAATCGCAGATATCATTGTCCCGGGTGTGACAGAGAGTGAGGTAACGCACACCCTTATTGTAGTATTCCTCTATGTTCGCTAAGGTTTTGCCGACCGGATAGCCGTTTTCCATGCCGATGAAAGCCGCCCTTTTCCCTGCTTTCTGAAGCCGGTAAGCATCCTCGGGTGAGACAGCCAGGCCCACCAAGGCCGGATACTTCTGGCACATGAGATGGATGGCCTCCAATTCCTTGAGCGCGATGTCTTTGGCCTTGGCATATCCCTCTTCGGTCCGCTCTCCTTGGCCGACGAAGACGGCAAAGAATTCAGCGTCCAGCCCTCCCTCAGCCATGCGCGGGAGGTCGATCATTCCACTCGATCTCTTCCCGGGCTCGTGCCGCACGCCGATGTCCCAGGTCTTGTCCAGAAGCCGTGAGGACGTGTCGCAATGCGTATCGACTGTGAGAACTTTGTCATGAATGGCTCGCGCTTTTGCTTGCCATTCTCCTGGGGTAAGTTTTGGATGGCACGTAATTTGCCAGATTCCGGCAACAAGGAGCAAGAAAAATGAAAATGTGAAAAATGCATCTTTTTGTTTCATCGTTATTCCTTTCCTAACGGCCTTTGTAACCTGGTATTTTGCTTTCGAGCGTTTTTCAGCAGGAAGCGCTATTTTAGCATAAATACCCCGCCGCTAGTGCCTTGCCGTATCATTGACCATGTCACTTTCAGTCTGCTATGCTTATGCCGGCATTCCAAACAGAAATATGGACCGTGTTCCGATGAAGCGGGTCATTCTCGTTTTTGTGGCGAT
>CAZKEW010000124.1:0-6844 GCA_964551885.1 uncultured Eubacteriales bacterium | reverse complement strand
TCAGAGAAATTTAATCTTGGGGACGGTTCTCCGGGAGAACCGTCCCCATCTAAAATTCTTAGCTGATTTCGCCCGTGAGATAAGCTCTCGTCCGAGGATCTTGGGGGTTTGCAAAAACCTCCTCGGCCGGGCCGTGTTCGACGAGCTCACCGAGGTAAAGAAAAGCGATATAGTCGGCAATTCTCTTGGCCTGCCTCAGGATGTGGGTAACGACAATCACGGTATAATCTTTTTTTAGCTCGGCGAGCCTCCGCTCGACATTCTGGCTTGACTGAGGGTCGAGAGCGGAGGTGGGCTCATCCCCCAAGATGATCTCCGGCTCCACGGCCAGCCCCCTGGCCAGGCAGAGCCGCTGCTGCTGACCCACGGAGAGCCTAGAGGCCGGCTCCCCGAGCCTGTCTTTGACTTCATCCCAGAGCCCGGCCACGCGAAGATAATGCTCGACAATCTTATCCAGTTTTCTTTTGCCTTTATGGCCGTGAATGCGCGGCCCGTAAGCCACGTTGTCATAGATGGACATCGGAAGCGCTTGAGGCTTTTGGGAGAGAAGCCCCATTTTTTTCCGGATATGCGTGACTTCGATTTTGGGGTCGTAGATATCCTCCCCGTCCACAAAAATCTTGCCCCTGACCTTGACATCAACGAGGGGGTCGAGCAGTCTGTTCAAGGATTTCAGCAGCGTCGTTTTTCCGCAGCCGGAAGGGCCGATAATGACCGTGATTGTCTTGTCCGGAATATCGATCGTGATATCCTTTAAAACCCTTTGCTGGCCGAAAAACACGCTCAGGTTTTGGATACTGATATGCGGCCTGATTTTCATCAGCGTCACCTTTTATTTAATAATATGTTTCGTAGACTTCTTGATCAATCCCCGAGTTAGCAGACTGATGAGAAGAATCATGGCTGTCAGCACTGCCGCCGAGGCATAAGCCCGTTCCTGGACCTCGGGAAAGGGAGTGCCCAATTGAAAGAAAATGGCCAGGGGCAGAGTGGCCGCCGGTTGAAATAAGGATGTGGGGAGGCGGTCGGTGAATCCTGCTGTAAAAAGGACTGAGGCGGCGTCCCCGATTCCGCGGCCGAAAGCGATCAAGACGGCTGTCAAAATGCCGGGAAGGCACTGTCTGACGACCACCTTTAGGGCCGTCTCTAACCTTGTGGCGCCCAGAGAATAAGAGGCATCCAGCAATTCCCTGGGAACCATCCGGATTACTTCATCCATCGCCCGGCTCATGATCGGAAATTCAAGCAGAGCTACAGTGACAATTCCGGCCAAAAGGGATGCCCTCAGCCCCAAAAAAATCATGACGATAAAACCAAAGGCACCGTAAACAATCGAAGGAATGCCCCATAGCACATCGAAGGAAAACCGGGTCCATTCGGCCAGGCGGGAATTCTTTTTTGTATAAAGGTTAATAAAGAGCACTACCGGAAGGCCGAAGATCATGGCAAGAAGAGTCGCCCCTGAAGCTAAATAGAGAGAACCCATGATGGCATTCAAGATTCCCCCTTCTCTGCCCAAATAATAGCCGCCTTTGGGGGTTTGGGTGAGCATGGAAAGATTCAGGGCCGGCAGGCCCTTCCAGATAATCGTGCCCACGATCAACAACAAGCAGCCGATGACGATAAACATAGAGGCCGCCATCAACGCTTTAAAGACACCCTCCTCAACCTTTCTTTGGATAAACCGGCGCTTTGTCAGAGGGAGTGTCATTCGGCCTTCCTTTCCACTCTGATTAAGATAAACCTGGCTAAAATATTAAAGAAAAGGACGACAAGCAGGAGAGTCCCGGCCGCAAGCATGAGCGCTGAATCATAGAGCGGGACAGACATCATCTCGCCATAGTTGTTGGCAATCAAGGCGGGCAGCGGATATCCGCCGTCGAAAACGGATTTGGGCACCCGGGGAATGTTGCCCACAACCATGAGAACAGCCATGGTTTCTCCGAAAGCCCGGGATAAGCCCAAGACTACTGCGGCGATAATTCCCTGCAGCCCTTTTTTCAGGACGACATAACGGACAGTCTCCCACTTGGTGGCGCCCAAGGAGAGAGATGTCTCTCTCATCTCATAAGGGATGGAGGAAAAGACCTCCAGACAAACGGAGATGATCGTGGGAAAAATCATGATGGCCAGGATTAACCCTCCCGCGAGGATGCTGTAGCCGCTCGACTGAGCGCCAAAGAGAGGAGCGAGTATCTGGGAGACAAAAGGGACGATCAAAAGGACCCCCCAGACTCCGTAGATCACAGAGGGAAGGCCGGCCAGCAAATCAATGACCGGCTTGGTGAATTCCCGGATAAACCGAGGCGCATATTCAGAAAGATAGATGGCCGTGAGGAGCGAGACCGGCACAGCCATAATCAAGGCGACGAAGGTGACCCATAACGTTCCCATGATGAAGGGGAAAAGCCCGAAGTTGCCTTTCAAAGGAGACCAGGCGGACGAGAACAGCAGGGAAAAAAAGGGCTTGTCGGCCAAGATGGGCTCGGCCTTGAGAAACAGGCCGACGAGTATTAATAGAACAATCAGACCGGGGATGAACGTCAAGACGAGCATCGTCTTTTGCGCCAGAGTATCTTTGAAAAGCCTCACTCGGCTCCTTTAGCGGGCTCCGATTTTTTGCAGTCCTTCAGCCAATTTCTCCGGACTCAGGGCGATATACCCGGTTTCAGAGACATATTGCTGGCCGTCGCCTAAAACCCATTTGATGAACTCTACGAGTATCTTCTTCTCCGGGTTCCCTTTGGTGACAAGATAGAGGTCGCGCGCGGGAGGGGAAGGATAAGCTCCCTTGGCAATAGCCTTGGTGATAGCATCTCGATTCTGGTAAAAATTCTCCTCCTCGTCGATTCTTCCGTTCCCGTTGAGGTCGACGGGGAGGATGACGATGCCCTGTATAGGCTTTTTTGTCTTGGTGTCATAGGCATAATTGATGTTGTTGTAACCCAACCCAAGAGGGTCGCGCCGTACGGCTTCGGCCAGGCCGGGATCTCCGTAAACTCCGATTCCTTTGAGGTCTTCCTGTCTTTTCCCTAAAAAATCAGCCCAGGTCTCGGCCGCGCCGCAGGCATCCGACCGCGTGTAAACATGAAGGGGGGCTTTATCGCCTGTACCCAAAACATCGCCCCAGGTTTTGGCCGCCTCCGTGATCCAGATGGCGCCAAACGTTTCCTTTTTCATGCCGGTCTTGACGATCTGGCTCAAGAAAGGATTTTTCTCGCTGGCCGTGGGAACGACCGCATCCTTGCAGACAGCGACGGCAAACGCACCCTTCTCCACTTCGACCGGATGAATGGCCCGCGAAACCATGCCAAAATCCACGGCCCCGGCTAGAGCATCAACGACTCCTTTTCCTGCTCCGCCGGCCTGGACGTCAATTCGCACTTTGGGATGAATCTTTTTGAATTCTTCCGCCCATTTGAGCGCCATCGGATAGAGGGCCCAGGCGCCGGATAGGGAAATATTTCCCTCGAGCTCATTCCCCTGGGGCCGGGCAGAAGACAACAAGACCGAGATCAAGCTGACACCCAAAAGAGCGATGCCGATTTTCTTTTTACTCATCTTTCGACCTTTCTACATATAGTCAATAAACTATATCGACTATTATTCGAAAAACAAATTCTAAGCCTTGATTTTCTTCCGGCCTGCCCGGGCCGCTTTCGTCTTCTCGGCCAGGTCCTCAAACGTGGTCCGTTCCAAGATCTGCGCTATAGCGTCCCGCACTTCTTTCCAGAGCCATCTCAACCCGCAGGAACTCTCATGCGGGCAGACCTCATGAGCGATGACGCTGACGCAGTCGATGGGGGCCAGCGGGCCGTCCATGACCCGGATGACTTCTGCGACAGTAATTTCGGCAGGCGGCTTGGAGAGGCGGTACCCGCCGTCCGGCCCTTTGCGGCTACGAAGATAGCCCGCTCTTTTGAGCTGGAGAAGGATCTGTTCCAAAAAGCGCTGCGGGATATCTTGGGCTTTGGAAATATCCCGGATATGGAGAGGTTTTTCCTCATAACGCAAGGCCAGCTCGAGCATCGCCCGGCTGGCATATTCTCCCTTGGTGGAAAGCCTCAACGCGTCGCCTCCGCTCAATAGTCGACAATATCAATCGACTAAGTGAACTTAGCATGCCCTCCAAAGCTTTGTCAATCACTTTCTCTGAAAACTTAGGAATTAGAAAAGACAGCTAAATCTAAAAGGAAGTATCAAGGTAATAAGAAAAATACGGTAGACCCCTCTAGCCTTTTTAAAAGAAAGCATAATTAATAAAAGTATCATGGGGTGGTTTCGACCTAAAAATCCCTTTTATTAGGGAAATTTAGAACGCTTTTATAGTTTCCCCTTCAAGTCTTTTACATCTTCTATAAGACTCGTCAGGTACTTCATAGTCTTGGGTATGGAAGCAAATCGCTTCACGTAGAATTCGTTGTGTGAGGTTCTTATCATCAATTCGATCAAAGAAACGTTTTTCGGCCTCTCCGGGTCTGCTTGAACCGCTTCTATGATTTTATTCTCGATTAACCCCCTGCTTTCTCCCAAGCACTCTCTCGCAATTTGTACCTGTTCGGCCTTCGACAAAGAACAGTATTTCTTCCAGCTTTGGGCTGGAATCCTGGAATCTTTCTCTGGCCAATCAAAATTTACCTCGTATCTCTTGAGGGTCTCAACCATCCGCTTGAATGAAATTTCAATCACCTCGACCCCAAAGGCTTCCATCAGCCTTTTTGACGGGGCCGACCAATTTCCCATAAGGACAGCTATACTTTTCTTAATGGTTGGATATGTGGTGCGAAGTTTAAAGTGAGCCACGCAGGTCCATGATGCCTTGTCTCTGTTGTGTTTCTTATATCGGAGATACTTTGATTCTACAAGTATGAGAGGCTGACCATTCTTATCTTCAACAATCGTGTCAATTTGGTATTCGTTGCCAGTCTCATTAACAAGGAGCAGCTTGATTCCCTTCCTCTTTTCTTTGCGTGGCCCTCCAGTGTCTACATGAAGGCCAAAGGGCGAAACCACCCGCTGAATGATAGCTTGAATTTCACGCTCAACGCTTTTCCCAATGGCCTCCCCCAATGCGCTAGCCGGATTCGCCATTGACTCCTCACTTCTTCAATGTCAGGATAGATTCTTTGAGTTGCACATGATGACGTTGTGGATTCCCCTTCCATTTATCACCCCGACCGCGTAACTTGGTGATGGAATATTCACGAAAACCCACTCCAAGACCGATCCTTCCGAGGTATTCCTCTGTTGGAATGTATACGCCATATGGAGCAGAATCTCCCAAGATAAGGACAAAACAAGCCCCAGGCTTCAACACTCGATAGTTATCAATTAAGGACAAGGTCAGATCATTAAAGTACTGCCCTACCATGATGTCGTAACTCTTCCTCCCTCCCTTGGTCTTTCGCCGTCCAGACAATTCATTGACCTTTGCTTGAATTTCTCTGGCAATAAGGGGGTCGGCCGATTTAATGTCAGGTATTAAAATATCACTACTGTTGTAAGCCATACGGTTAATTTGAGTTGTAGCAGAGATTATTAGGCGCGAGCGAATTTTTTCTGTGATTTCTCTCCAGGTCGAAGCGAATCCGTTGAAATACGTCTCTAGCCTAGTCCGATCCGCGTAATCATAATTGTTAAGATAAGGGGGAGACGTAAACGAAAGGTCGCTGGCCCCATCCTGTAAAGGGGATTTTCGTGCATCTGCTAATAGGATGTGAGCAGGCGTATCACGAAAATTAGCAGGAGTGCTTTCTAGATCATGGATCATGAGGTATAGCTGCTCGGTGAAACACTTGACGCCATCTTTTTCCTGAATCCTCTTCTTTGGAGCAATATAAGGCCAACCCGTGGCGGCAGCAGAAGCATTGCGAAGGGCACAGGTTAGGGCTACAGAGAATAAATCGCGAATAGAAGTAATTGAAAAGGCCTCGATTTGATCTCGTATAAAAATTAGCCGTTGCAGATTGCTTGCGCTAAAGCATTTTCTTACTAGCTCAGGGACTTGGTTCACATCAACTTCATGAGCTTTGTTGATCTTCCAATTTAGTTGAAAAATGAAATCATCAGCTGTCTCCCGGAGATATCTGAAATCGTAGTTCCATGTAGTCTTAAGCTTCGCAATCTTGTATACGAAGGGATGCGCTTCAACACCATAACTTTCGATTCCCCTACCTTTGCACACAACTGAGGTTGTACCTGTGCCTACGAATGGGTCATATACTATGTCGCCAGTCTTGATAGAGTGAACATTTAATATCCATTCAGCGGCCTTGTAGCTGAAACCAGCTGGATATTGAAACCATCTGTGAATTGGAGCTGTTTTGCTATCTGCAAAGGTTCCAAAATTCTCTGGCGTAAGCGGAGCAGCGCCCATGTACGTGCCGGGGGATTCTCGTATGAGCAAGGGAGTATATTTAATTTTTTGACATAGCTTTTTTGGCTCTTTTCTCCTCTTGGTTTTTATCGATAGCATCATCGGCTTTCCTGTGGCAAGATCAACCTAAGCCACACTTCGACCTTTTAAAAAAGAAGCACCATCTTTAGGTCAAAGTTTACTCTTGTTGAAGTCTTTGTCAAGTGCGTGAAGCCCGGGGGCATCTCTTTTCCCGTGATAAGAATATTGGGAGGACTGCAAAGGGATGAAGCGACCATGCGAGATTTAGCCTGAAAATTTGGGGTTTTGAGGGAAGCCGCAGGCCGGCGAGTGTGTCTGAGCACGCCAACCTTCATTCCTCAGGGCCTTAAGATGGCATGAACTTGCCGTTTGGGCTAAAGAATAAACGTGCGGAGTTACGCAGCCGCCGAGAAAGCCAAAATTTTCATGGCGTTAAAAATCTCGGAA
>CAZKEW010000123.1:0-6878 GCA_964551885.1 uncultured Eubacteriales bacterium | reverse complement strand
GGCTGAGAGCGCGGAAAGAAGGCTTGGCGGGTTATTCTCCCACGATCTGAGAGACGAAGACAGGCTTGACTTTGTATTTTTCCAGGAGGCGAATATTTTCTTTGAGCGCTTTGAGAGTCTCCGGGAAAGGATGGCCGATCCCGATAGCCTTCCCCGTTTTTTGAGCAAGGCGGCAGAGTTCGATCATCTTTTGTTTCGTGAAATCCGCGCCGATCGGCGAATCGAGAAAAACGTTTCGATAAGCCGAGCGGAGGCCCATTTTTTTGGCGAGATCGTAGGCGATGGAATTGCTGCTTGTCCGGCTGTCGAGGAAATAGAGATTTTTGCCTTTCAAAACATCCAGGATCGGGCGCATGACCGGCTCCTCTTGAGTGATTTTTGACCCCATATGGTTGTTAACGCCTTCGACATAAGGCACCCTCTCTAAAGAATCCTCCACCATGGCCCTTATTTCTTCCTCATTCATTCTGGACAGAATCATTCCGTTGCCATCGTCCATTCCTTCCTGGTGATTGAGGGACTCGCCGGGCAGGTGAAGCATTACCTCCAGGCCATTCTCATGCGCCATCCGGGCTGATTCGGAGGCGTAAATGCTCAAGGGAAGGATAGAGATGGTGACCGGTTTTTTCAAGTCGCAGATTTCTCGGAGGGCTTCCAGGCTATTTCCCATATCGTCGATGATGATGGCCGCTTTATTCTCTGCAACCAGAGGCGGGGCTTCTTTTTTTTCGGGCACCAACCGGGGGCAGGCAAACAGAAGCGTAAGTTTTTCCTTTTTTTCCCCTCTGACAAGCCAGGAAAAAGAGATTTTTTGTTCCTCCTCTTTTTCTTTTTTTTGAAAGAGGGCCTTTTTTTCTTTAAGTTCTTTTTCCAGTTGAGGTTCAAGCTTGGTGTAAGAGTCCAGGGGCAAGCTGACTTTGACCTGAGGGGTTTCGGCTTCATCTTTCCCTACCTCGACGGCCTCTGCAGGAAAGCCGGCTTGCTCAAGGAATTCGAGGGCCATTTGCGTCAAGGAAACCGGGGGAGCGGTGACTTCTTTTTTTGGGGCAAATAAAGGGAAGAGGTAGGCTTTTTCTCCTTTTCTCCAGGTTATGTAGTCCAAGCCAAGGCTGGAGAAAAGCGCAAGAAGGGCAAAGGCCAGGTAAAAGCGGGAGGTGGAATTTTCCCTCTTTCCCTTGGGAGTTCGGTCTGGCTTCATGAATTAAGGGTTGGAGAGGAGGCTTTGGGTCTTTTTCAAGAAGGCGTCGAAACTCTGCTCTTTCATTTCCACTCGGATGTCAGGCTCTGCGCCTCGACCCCATAGTTTATCTCCGGAATTGAGGCAAAATATTCCCAACGTGATGATAACGGACGTCCCATCCTCGAGGGGGAAGAATTCGTGTTTTGCGGCCAGGCCGGGCGTGGGCAACCCGATGATCTTGGCCCGCTTGAATTCTTTGAGGACAGCGGCGACGGCTTCTGCCGGGCCGATAGTGGCTTGATTGATCCACACGACCAGCGGAAGCTGAGCCAGAGACGGTTCTTGAAGAGCAGAGAGGGTTTCATTTGTTTCCCCCTTTTTTTCCAGGCAGCCGATGTTTTCCGCCTTTAAGAATAGGTTGATGAATTGTTGGGCTTCTTCGAAAGTCCCTTCCTGGCAGTTTCTCAGGTCAATGATTAAAGGCTTTTTTTGGTTTTTGAGAGTTGGCCAGAGCTTTGTCTTTATCTCGCTCACGCAGGGCGGGGCAAGTCTGGCTATTTTCAGAATGCCGCTGCTGCCGTCTTGGGCTGAATACTGGGTAGGCTCGGCAAAGAGAAGAGCCCTCTCCACTTTGACCTCGAGCGTCTTATCTTCCCTGAGAATCTTGAGGTTAAGGGGAGTCTCTTCCTTGTCCCGGACATAGAGGTTGACCTCAGTCAGGCTCATCGTCGGCGTGGAGAGTTCGTTGATTTCCGTGATGTAATCGCCGATTTGGAGTCCGCTTTTTTCAGCCGGAGAATTTTCGATTAGGCCGATGACCTGAGGAAAGGACCCGTACCCTTTAAAAAGGACGATCCCCGGTTCTCTGACCGGCGCTTCCTTTTGGTCCAGGTAGCGGGCCGTGCTCTCTTTGTTGAGATAGCCCGAGGTGCTGTCCAGCGAATTCACCAGCCCTCGGAAAGACCCGTCCATGGTCTGGACAGGATCCTTGACTTCGATGTAGTCATTCCTGATTAAACGAATAACGGCCTCGAGCAGATAGATGTTTTTGGGCGGCGTTGACGACCGGGAGGAGACGGCGCGAACGATGCTTTTTTCGAACAAAAAGAAGAGAGAAAGAGCGAGGAGGCCGGCCCCGAAAATATATTTTGCTCTCTTCATAATCTTATCTCTGAAAGAGTGAAATTCATTCTATCACCTTCTCTTGAGCCATTGCAAGGGATCGAGGGGCTTTGTCTTGTAACGAATCTCAAGATAGAGGGAGAGGCCCTTGAGCGACCCGGAATCACCGACCTCAGCGATGGGCTGCTCCTCCCTGACAAAATCGCCCTTGTTGACCTTGAACTCGGCGCAGTGGCCGTAGAGGGAGTAGTAATTCAGGCCGTGGTCGATGATGAGCAGGTTTCCGTAACCCTGAAAATAGTCCGCATAGACGACCTTTCCCGAGTGAATGGAGTGGATGATGGTGTTGTCCTGCTTGGGAGAAATTTCAATGCCGTTGTTCATGATCACGGTGTTGAATTGAGGATGCCTTTCCAGGCCGAATCGGGTGATGATTTTTCCGGCAATCGGCCAGGGCAGTTTGTCTTTTTTCTCGTAAAAGGGGACAAACCGAAAAGGCAGGACAATCTCCTGGCTGGCCAGTTTATCCATCAAGGACTGCAGGTGCTTGGCCCGTTCGTTCTGTTCGTCCAGAGCCTGCTGGTAAATCTTTTTATTTTTCTGGATCTGCTGGAGGAGGGCTTTGCTCTCGGCCTCCTTAGCCTCGAGTTCTTTCTTTTTCCGGCCGGCGTCCTGGATGAGCCGGGCATATTCTGCTTTTTTCAACTCCTGAGCTTCCTCGGCTGCCCTGAGATCGGACAAGGTCTTCAAGTAATCCGCGATGACCTCCTGCTGGTAGCGGGCTAAAAAGCCGAGGTTTTTGCTTTCGGAGAAGAGGGCGCTCATATTCTTCGCCTCGAGCAAGAATTGGAGAAAATCGAATCTCCCGTGCTTGTAGAGCGTCGCAAGAGTTTTTTCGATCGCCTGCTGTTCGCGCCGGAGTTTCTCCTTATGGCCGGCGATATTTTTTTTGATCGAGGAGAGTTCTTGGGATGTCTTTTCCATCTGAACACTGTAAAGGTCGAGCTCGCTCTTGAGCAGTTTTTTGTTGAAGGCGATCTTATCCAGTTGCGAAAGCAGGGTCGATTCTTTTTTATTTTCTTCCTGGATTTTCGCCCGGAGGGCTTGGATCGTCGCGTTGATTTTTGTCAGGCGCTTTTCGAAATCAGATAAGTCCTGTTGAGCGATGACTCCCCGCGCAAGGATAAGAGTCAAGATCAGCCGGAAGGCTTTCCTTTTATTTTCTCGAGACATAAATGATTCCGCCGATAATGCCGATGACGAGGACAAAAGCCACATCGATGATGGAAAAAGAAAAGGCTGTCTGGGGGAAAATCCCGTAGAACTTGAAGATCTCGATGTATGACCCTTCCCTCAGCCCGAGGCCGTTGATCGTGATCGGGATGATCTGGATGAGGAGGACGATGGGGATGAAGATGAAGTAATCGATGAAATGAATGCGCAGGTGGAGGGCTTTGCCGATCAAGAAATAGTAGAGGATGACGTTGAGCTGGAGGAGAAAAGCCCAGAACGTGGCCCGCCAAAAGAGAGCCTTTTGAGTCCGGTAGAAAAGGATGGTCTCTCGGAAAAGGATGACCTTTGTTTTGAACTTATCGAGAATTCCCTTGCTCGGAATCGCAGCCAGCAATTTTCCGAAGAACGGCAGGAAGAAAGAGATGAGGAGGGCCAGGCCGAAAAGGCCGAGAAGGAGCGAGACCCAGATGACCGGAATCTGGCGCGCCATATCGAGCCGGTAAACGGAGGCCAGGAGGGCAAAGAGAAAGAGGACGATGATTCCGGTGAAGCGTTCGACCAGGACGATGGCCGAAGATTTGAGGAGGGACTTGGAATAGCGCGAGCCGTCCCGGATGCGGACGATATCCCCTCCGAAGCGGGTGGGGAGGAAGTTGTTGAAGAAGGTCCCGACGAGATAGGATTTGGCGAGGAAGACGAGTGGGACTTCGTCTCCTTGGGCCCGGGCCAGGATTTGCCAGCGGTAGGCGCTCGAAAAAAGCCCGAAGGCATGAAGGGAAAAAGAGAAAACAAGCCAGTAGGGGTTGACTCCCTTCAAGACGACCCAGATGTCTTTGAAGGATGTCTGCGTGGTCAGGATAAAAACGAGGATGGAGAGGCTGAAGATCAGCTTAAGAATTAAGGCAAGAAGGTTTTTTCGCTTGGCCATCTGCTCCTTCCATTTTTACCTTTTTACCACAAACAGCGAGGATTGTAAAAAAATCAAGGGCGGGATTTTGTCTCGAAAAACCCGCAGAAATCAGATATATTATGATTATAAAAACGATATGTTTAGTAAAACATAGGAGGTCCTGACGATGCCCGCGCGCGAAACTCTATCGCTCGGGCAGAGAAGCTTGAAATTTTTTTCCACTCCTTTCGTCCACTGGCCGGAGACGATCATGACCTACGAGGAATCGCACCGAATTTTATTTTCCTGCGACGCCTTCGGCGGGTACGGCGCCATAAGCGGGTCCGTTTTCGATGACGAGTGCAGGCACTTCGATTTCTACGAGAAGGAGGCGCTGCGCTACTACGCCAACATCGTGGCCAATTACAGCTCGCGGGTTCTAAGTGCCATCGCTAAACTGGCCAATGTCCCCGTTGACATCGTGGCTCCCTCTCATGGGCTCGTCTGGCGGAAAGAGCCTCAGCGCATTATCGAGCTCTATAAGAAATGGGCCGAGGCCCTGACCATGGCCGTCCACAAAAGGATTCTCAGCCGGAAGGCGGCCTATTTCGGGAGCTATGGCTGGAGCGGGGGAGCCCTGAAAGAAGTGAAAAAAATTATCGAGCCGGCGAAGTGGGATTTGCGGGATAGTTTCGAATTTGTCGGCAGCCCCAAGGAGGAGGATCTCAAGAAAGGAGAGGAGTTCGGGAGGAATTTTGCCGAGCTCATTAAAAGCAGCGCGTAAAGCAAAAAAAGAATTGATTTCCCGTAGTTTTTTGGTATAATAAAACCAAGTTTTCTTGCGCCGGCTGGAGAAAACTTCTGCCCACCTAAATTAATCATTTTCCCTTTTCTGCTGAAAACAGCCGGCAGTTTGCCGGAGAGAGAAAAAGATGAGAAACGCGCTTCTGTTTCGGCTTGGAGGCCTCGGGGACCTGCTTGTCGCTTTTCCTGCCGTTCATTTGATCCGCAAGAGATTTCCCCATGCCAGGCTGACCCTTGTCTGCCGGGAAGAATATGGAGCTCTTCTCCAGTATACGGGAGTCGTGGACCGGGTGATAAGCGAAGACAGTCCTCGGCTTTTGCCGTTTTTTTCCGGCTCTTCCTTGCCGGGAGAGGAATTTATGGAGTGGTTGCGCGGGTTTGACTTGATCGTGGGTTGGATGCAGGGGAAAGGGAATGATGGCTTCGGAAAAAACCATTTTATTTACTATCAACCGGAGATTACGGAGTCGATAAGTCGGTTCTTCTTCCGCCGGACATTGGAAGCCTTGGGGGAAGACCGGTCCGCCGATTTTTCCTTCGGGGAATGCGCTCGACTGCCCCTGTGCCCCGCTCAGAAGAAAGGGAAATTTGTTGTCGTCCATCCTGGGAGCGGCAGCGAGAAGAAATGCTGGCCGGTCCAAAATTTTTTGGAGATCGTCGGGCGCCTCTCGCAAAAAGGAATCAAAGGCGCGCTCGTGACCGGAGAGGCTGAAGAAAGAATGGAAGCGTTGATAGAAAAGACCGCTCTCCCGCAGGGATGGTCTTGCCTTCGCTCTCCCTCCCTGGTGCCGCTTGCAGGCCTTCTCCAGGAAGCGGACTTATATTTGGGCAACGATTCCGGAATTACCCATCTTGCAGCGGCCTGCGGGACAGAGGGCGTGGCTCTTTTCCGGGAAGAGTTTGTCTCAGCCTGGCGGCCTTATGGCCGTGTTCATCTCCTCAGCGCGGCCTCGCTTGAGGAGATAAGCGTCGATTCTGTCTGGGAAACCATCTCCAGGCTGCTCGATCTTTCTTAAACTCAGTTTTGAACAGCGGGAAAGTTGCACAATATTTGTGCAAACAGCCAGAACTTTTATTTTTTCAATAAGTTATAGAAGAAAGTCACAGGCTGTTCACAGAGATTTTCACAGTCCTGTTAAATTAATTTTCTATCTCACAAGAAATATTAAAGTTATAGCCGCAAGATATTTTTCTCGTCTGAGGAAATCTCCAAACCTTATCGAGCGTCCTTATTTTACCCGTTTAAAATTAAAGGAAAATGTGCTAATATCAGGTCAAAAGTTGGATTGATTCCGAAGATGGAAAAGCAAGACTGGAAAGATAGCCTCAGGGCTTGCTTTGAGAGTATCGAAATTCTTGAAAGATGCAAATTCGAGACGGCAGAGAATTTCAAGCAGTTCTGCGAATTTATCGCCGAGCCGGCTTTGGAAGCCTTGGCCGAAGAGCTGAAGGCATATGGGATCAGAGCCAAGTACTGGATGCTGAGAGGGAAATCCATCAGCCTCAGGTTTCATTCCCTCCGGTCAAAAGCGGATAATTTTCAATACAGTATCTCTTTGCCGAAAAATTCAGTGGAGCTGAAGCTGCGGTTGCACATAAGGGTGAGGAAAACCTCGAAGAGTCCCTGGGAGGAAAGGGAAGAGCCGTTCA
>CAZKEW010000122.1:0-6917 GCA_964551885.1 uncultured Eubacteriales bacterium | reverse complement strand
GGGGCCTATTATATGACCGATTCAAAAAAGGGCGAAGGCGTAGCCATAACGCTCTGGAAGAGCGAAAAAGACATGCTGGCTAATGAGAAGAGCCACTTTTTTCAAGAGCAGGTGGCCAAGTTCGTTGGCTTCTACGCCATGCCCCCTATCCGCGAAGCCTATGAGGTGGCCCTCAAAGAGGAGATGAAGACACCTCAAAAATTAAAAGTATAGGTATATTTCACCAGGATCGCGCGGTTGCTGCTCGCCGGCGGATAAGGAATTTTGCCCATGCGGTCTGTATTGAGAATTTCGTTATAAACGAGATAAAGGTCGTTGCCTTCGCGGGGGTTGAAGCGGAACCGCAAGTTGGCGATGACCACATCATCGGCGCCGTTGTATTGGATGAAAGCGAGGGCCGAAAATTTCGTGCTCAGTGTCGCCAGCAGTCTTAGCTGCACGAGATGGGCTATGAACTCCTGGCTCCGGTCGGGAAATTTGACCCAGTCGAATTCATACATACCGCCCAGGCTCAAATCCGGGAAGATGCTCCACTTCGGCATGATCCGCAGCGTTGTCCTCCAGCCGTCATAAAAAGACCCGGCGTCCACCATGAACATGGCGTTGAGGAGTCCTCCCATCGGCGTTCGAAATTGGCCTCTCACTCCAAAGAAATCATACTCTCCGAGGGGAACAGTGACTTCGTCAGAGAATTCCAACTCCTCCCGCAGGCTCTCGATAAGCCAAAAGGGAAAAGCCGCCGCCGAAGCCCGATTTAGCGTAGAATTCCCAGCCGGGGCCGATCTCGGCCGACTCGATCGTCGAATCCTCGTTGCGGAGAATGACAAATCCCTCAGCGAAGATGTTATGCGACTGCAGCCACGACTTTTCCCCGGGGATCTAGTCGTAGAGGATGCGGTTCCTGGTCGCCCAATAATTTTCCCGCATCTCGAAGCCCAATCCGGGATTGTAGTCAGGCCCGGCGCGGGACAGGCCGAGACTGAAACCAAGCCCTTGCTGTATCCGGCGTTCGTAGCCGATCCGGAATCGGGCAGGGTCGAGAGAGGTTGGGTCGTTTTTTTTCCCGTTCTCGAATAATTGGGCCCAGGCCAGCGAGAAATGATCGTCGCCGGCGATGCGGAATACCGTGTAAGCCATAGGCCACATTGTAAGAGCCGTCGGTCCCGATGACACTGGTGATCATCCCTCCCACGTAGGAATAGGGATTGAAGACACGGCGGCGGAGAACACCCATGTTTTGCGAAGGGATGTCTTCGATGGCCGCCTGCTGCATATCCAGAAAGCCCACGTCCCAGGAACTGAGGCGGCCGACCAGCCGCGTCCCGCCGTAAATGCGCACGGTCTCTCCCTCTCCCTCGTCTTCTCCCTCGTAAATCCCGATCCTCCGGCTGTAAAAGAGCTTGTTGTAGCCGCTAAAGCTGAAATCGAAAGTGCTGGCGCGCTCCTGGAAAAAGAGCCTTTTTTCGGGAAAGAAGAGGGAAAAGCGCGTCAGGTTGATTTGCTGGTCGTCGGCTTCGACCCAAAGATAGTTATCATCGAACCCGAGGAGAACTTCGGTTTTTTCAGAGGGCGGAAACCCGAAGTTCGGCTGCATCATGACCATCGGGAGCGGCTGAACAGTT
Source organism: uncultured Eubacteriales bacterium (assembly GCA_964551885.1). Classification (GTDB taxonomy): domain Bacteria; phylum Acidobacteriota; class Aminicenantia; order Aminicenantales; family UBA8522; genus CAZKEW01. The sequence continues at coordinate 5,295 of CAZKEW010000122.1, read as the reverse complement.
TTCCAGGCATCTTCGGTGCTCAAGCCGTCGAAGGTGATGGGGCTGCTGAGCCTGGGGATGACGACAGGAGTTTTTGACCGCGAAACGAAGCTTGTTTCTTGGGCCAGAGTTGGAGGAACGGCGGCGGCAAAAATTGATAATATTAAAGCGCTGCAGGATCGCATGGCTGACAAAATTAAGGGCAACTTTAGCCGGCGCATCGTCACTTCTTCAACAATGAATAATTAAAGGTGACGCGCCGCGACAGGACCCTCTCTCTATTTGGATAGGGTCAGGTCTTCACATTTCACTTAACTGTCAAGACGACTTTTCCTCGAATTGTTGCCTATCTTTTGGGAATGATCTTGGGTGAAGAATGAAGACCTGACCCCATTTGAATTAAATCTCCGGATGTGGTTAACTATCCGATGTTTTTCTAGGTAAAGGAGATTGACATGAAAAAAGTTATTATCTTTTCTTTGATTCTGGCCGTTCTTATGATCGGCTGCTCCAAGAAGAGTGAAAAATTCCAGCTCAATGAAGGCACAGCCGCTTACGGGCTGGCTAAAGAGTTTTCCGCCATTCTCCCCGCCCTGGATCCGGCCACAAACAAGGTCCTCGTTTCAGCAAAGAAGTTCGAGATCACGTCCGCTGAGGTCATTCAAGCCATCCAAAACAACATCGGCAACCGTTCCGCTCAGCTAAAACAGCTTGACGCCGCCCAGCTAAAGCAAGCCCTCGAGCAGAGCGCTGTCCAGCTCGGGGAGAGAAAACTCCTGCTGAATGCCGCTGCCAAGGCCAGAACGGTGGTTTCTCCCGAGGAATTGGATAAGGCCCTGCAAGAAGAATACAGCCGCGCCGGCGATGAAAAAAAATTTCTGGAAGTCCTCACGAGCAACGGCATCTCCATCGACTATGTGAAGAGCTCGATCCAGGGCAGTTTGCAGATTAACAAATACCTGGATAGCGCGCTGGCCAGCCTAACCGCCGTTACGGAAGATGAAATTCAGAAAGCTTACCAGCAGGACAAGACCGCCTCGGTCCGCCATATCTTGTTCCTTACTCAAGGAAAGAGCGACCAGGAAAAACAACAGATTCGCAAGAAAATGGAAGACATCCTGGCCCGGGCCAAAGGCGGAGAGGATTTCGCGGCGTTAGCAAAACAGTATTCTGAAGACCCCGGCTCCAAGGACAACGGAGGATTGTATGAGGATTTTGGCCGGGGCCAAATGGTCAAGCCGTTCGAGGATGCCGCTTTTTCGGTCCCCGTCAGCCAGATCAGTGATATTGTTGAAACACAATACGGCTACCACATCATTCAGGTCGTGGACCGAAAAAAAGAAACCCGCTCCCTGGATGAGGTGCGTCCTGAACTGGAAGCGAAAATCAAGCAAGCGAAACAGGGTGAAGCCTATCAGACTTTAATAACCAAACTCAAGGAAGAGGCGGGGTTCAAGATATCCGCCCTTTAGGGGTCAGGTCTTCATTTTTCACATAATGAAAATAGGGACGATTCCTCAGAGTGAACCATCCCCTTCTTCTCAGCTGTTCTGTCAAAATTCGTTGCTCTATCAAGAATGAAGACCTGACCCCAAAAATGTGGTATAAGTGAACTCTCGAGGCGGAGAGATGGCTGGGAAACGCACAAAAAAAGTGATCGTCGTCATGCCGGCCTATAACGCCGAAAAAACTCTCGAGCGCACTTACAACGATATCCCCAAAGATTGGGTGGACGAGATTATTCTCACCGACGACAGAAGCCGCGACGGCACCGTGGATCTCGCCCGCAAGCTTGGACTTCGGGTCTTCGTTCATGAAAAAAATAAGGGCTATGGCGCCAATCAAAAAACCTGCTACAGGGAAGCCCTCAAGCTCGGCGGCGACATCATGGTCATGGTCCATCCCGACCATCAGTATGACCCCAAGGTTATTCCTCAGCTTATCTTGCCCCTCCATAACGAGGAGTGCGACGCCGTGTTCGGCTCGAGGATGCTGGGCGGAAGGCCGCTCGAGGGAGGTATGCCAAAGTGGAAATACCTGGGCAACATTTTTCTCACTGCCCTCGAAAACGCCGTCTTCTACATGTATCTCACGGAATATCACTCGGGGTTGCGGGCCTACTCCCGCAAATACCTGGAAACGGTGAAGTTTGAGTTGAATTCCGATGATTTTGTCTTCGACTCGGAGATCATCGCCCAGGGAATCATCCATAATCTGCGGATCAGGGAAATCCCGATCGCGACCCGCTATTTTGAGGAGGCCTCCAAGATCGGTCTCGTTCGGAGCGTCGTCTATGGCTTCTCCATTCTCAAGACGCTCGTCAAGTTCAAGCTCCACAAAAAGGGAATCATCAAATCCGCCCAGTTCAGCTAAGGCCAGATCCGAGATGGACTCGCTCCCATTCAGGTTTTTAACGCCGTTCCCTCGCCGCTCTTCTCGGCGGCTGCGGAGGGCTCGGACCATGTGCTCGGAGGCACGCGAATTTGCCCCGGCGAGTCAAATTCGCTCACGTCCTCGCCTCGCTCTCCTCTCGTTTCACTCGAGGGCCCTTGCCCGCTCGGCTCCGGATGTCCTCCTCCACACATGGCCCTCCGCCCAAGTGATTAAGGATGCTCAGACATCCTCGCCGCCCGGAAGAACCGGGTTCCCTTGAAGATCAGTTCGGGAAGGCTAAACCTTCAATGGTCGCCTCGCCCATCCCGGATCTGTCATTAAAAAGTCTGATAGGTAGGAGTGATCGTAAAAAGATAAGGAGTGAGCTCGGTTTGAACGCCCGCGCCTTTTCCTAAATAAAAGGTGAGTTCGTAATAGCTCGCTTTCTTCAGCCGGTATCGAGGCGGTCGAGGGAGGCTTATGCTTTTGATCTCTTTGACAGTCTCTCCCTGGAAGAACGTCTCATCGAAAACCTTCATTTCGCAGGCATAATCTCCCCGGGTTGACCCGAAGGAAATCTTCAATTCTTCGAGCGGCCTCTCCGTCGCAAAACTGATGCGATAAGCGCGGTTGTCTTCGCGAAGCTGAAACTTTCCCGGCCCAATCAGGCGAGAGGACCGCGAGAGGGAATAAAAGGTGACTTTTTCTCCGGAGGGGAGGATGACTCTGGCGGGGTCGAGCAGAACCTTGTGCGGGTAAAGCACGAACCAGACGAAAAAGACAAGAACCACGGCGCAGACAAGCAGAAGATGAGAGAAAAATTTTAGGGCAAAAACACGCTTTTTAATCACCACATAGGCCACGACAAATAAGATCGTCCCCCCCAGCCAGATAAAGTTAGGAAGCCACTGCCAGTTCTCCACCTTGATGTAAGAAGGCAGAAAATCGGGAAGGCGAAAGTGTATGTTGCTCAGAAGGTAAAACAGCCCGCCGCCCCTTTCTTTCACTCCCCGAGTGGTTTCTTGATAGAGGTTCATCGGGTACTTGAGGAGAAGGAAAACGAAGAGAAAACTCATGGCGGCGGCGAAGTTAAAGAGATAAGCAAATGTTTTTTTCTGGTTATAAACCAGGAAGTAGCCCACCAAGATGATCATCCCCCAGATCACGGCAACCAGCGGCCTAGCCTGAGGAGCGAATCCCGTCCTCTGGGTGAGGAAGGCAGAAGTGAGAACATAGGGTGAGGTCAGGAAAAAGAGAAGCAAGAAGTCCTTTCGCTTTCTTTTGAGCATTTCCCAGGCGCCGAGCAAAGCGAAGAAATAGAGAGGAGCGTAGAAAAGAAGTCCGTCCCGCTGGTCAAAAAAATATCCGGCGAGAGTTTCTAAGCGGTACCGGAAAGGAATATTGAAGAGGAGCTTCCTGACAAATTGGAGAGGCTCTTCCTCCGTCATAGGCTGGGCCCAAGAGACTGCGGAAAGGGAATAGGTGCCGTAGAGCGCGTGCTGAAAGTTTAGGTAAAGGACGAAAACCACAGCCGGAACGGTGACAAAGAGGATGAGTTTCCACCCCTGCCTGAATTTCTTGATCGCAACCCAAAGACAATAGGCAAATAAAGGCACAAAGAGGATGATGTATTTCAGGGCGTGAAACCAGATGAAAGAGGAGAGAAGAAGGCTCGAGAGAAGAAGCTTTGGCCAGGAAAACGAGGGAGAAAAACGGAAGAGCCGGAAGACTGTTAGCGAGAGAAGAGCAACCACCATTTCCGGATAGAGATGGATGGAGTAGAACAAAACCGGGGAGGTAAAGCTTGTCAGGAACCAGAGCCAGAGAGAAAGATTTTCTTTTTGCCATTCGCTTCGCGCGTAAAGGTAAACCTGAAGGGCAAAAAGCGCTCCAAAAAGGCTCATCCCCAGACGAATGATAAACACCAACCCCTTGCCTTTGAACAGTGTTCCCAGGGCATAGAAAGGAAGGAGGAGCACGGCAATTCCCGGAGAATGGAAAGAATAAGAACTCCCCGGTTTTGCGCCCGGAACAACATGGGGTTGTAGCTTCCCCTCGAACATCATGTACCGGGCATAATCCCGTTGGGCATAATTATTCGTCAGGTCAAAGTCTCTGTCCTGGAGCAAGCTCTGGGCGATAAGGAGATAGTGAGGTTCGTCTCCGGCAATCGTGATGCCTCCCGAGATCATGAGGGCCGTTCCAGCATTAAAAAGGAGAAGCGCCGCAAAGAAAAGGACAACGAGTTTCTTCCTGAGGGAGAGGCCGGAGAGCCATTCGCCCAATTTCTGCCACGGTGAAGCTTTTGTTTTATTCCAATGCCGGATTTGGATGAGCTTGAGGTAGAGGAAAGCGAGCCCGATGCCCCAGACGAAGAGCTTCAAGCGGGCCTGAAGATCGCCTGCGCTGATATAGTGACGCAGGGCCAGAGGAGTTAAGCTGAGCAAAAGAAGAGGAAGAAAGGTCAAGAAGTCTTGCGCCAGAACATCCTCAAAATTTTGGGCGAAAACAAAAGAGGCAAGCTTAGAATAGAAAATCCAGAAAGCGAGGAGAAGCAGGAAAAAAAGGATGGCAAAAACGGCGGCAGAGACTGAGATGGGGTTGAAAGCGTGGTTTGAGATGGTAAATCCGGGAACTCGGCAGAAGAGAAGAAAAAAGACACTGGCGAGAACAGCGAATATCAAAAAGAAGGGAAGATAAAAGAGCAGAGATTTTCTTGCCATATGAAAGATGAATATTAAAGTTGTCTATGTTTGTCAAGGCGCGATAAGCACGTCTTTTTTTGCTTAGGCGAGGGCCAATTGACCTGAGAAGCATTTCCGTTTCTGTGATGATCATGGAGGCCTTCAATGTCACAAGAGAGCTTGGTGAAGGGGTGGAGCGACCAGCGAGAGATTTAGCCTGAAAATTTTGGCTTTTGAGGGAAGCCCACAAAGAGGCCGG
>CAZKEW010000121.1:0-7001 GCA_964551885.1 uncultured Eubacteriales bacterium | reverse complement strand
TTCGAGAGGGCGGCCGGACGGTCGGCGCCGGCACCGTCACCGAGGTCTTGGAGTAGGAGATGCAGATGGTCATTGCGAGCCCTGAAAGGGCGCGGCAATCAGGTTGTCATTGCGAGGAACTTGTGACGAAGCAATCCGACAGAGTCGCTGCGAGCAAAGCGGGGCAGTCTCAGAGTTATAGCGTGAGATTCCTCGCTTCGCTCGGAATGACCCACTTGGGTCAGATTGCCACGGCGCGAAGCGCCTCGCAACGACTTCGTCGGATCGCCACGTCGCTTCGCTCCCCGCGATGACATGGTAAGATAGAGAGAGAACAGGATGAGAGAAATTATCACCCTTCAGTGTTCGGATTGCAAGCGCAGAAATTACACGTCCACCAGGAACAAGAAAAAGCAGACAGAAAGACTTGAAATAAAGAAATATTGCCCCTTTTGCCGGAAACACACTCCGCACAAAGAAGTGAAATAGAAAGAGGTAAGTTTCGGTAAGATTTTACGAGAGGAAAGAACGTCGGTAAGGTGAGTAGCTCAACTGGTTAGAGCAGCGGTCTCCAAAACCGCAGGTTGCGGGTTCGAGTCCTGCCTCACCTGCCCTTGGTTCCGCTTGAAAGATAGAAAAGACACTCATTCCCGGGAGATAAAGGAGGATTGAGCACGAGAAAGATCGCCATTATGGAGAAAGATTGCCCCTGGAACAAAAAATAAGATGGTATAAGCGCTTCTTCCCCTTTTTGAAGGATGTGCGTTCAGAAGTCAAAAAGGTGACTTGGCCTTCGCGCAATGAGGTGTACAGCACGACTCTTGTTGTCATCTTCGCCATCCTTTTCTTCGGGTTCTATCTCTTTTTCATGGACATTATTTTTTCCTGGCTGATCTCGCAGGTCAAGTCCTTATTTGGTTAAACAGGTTTAGAAAATGGCAAAGAATTGGTATGTTGTTCACACGTATTCCGGGTTTGAGAAATTCGTGGCCGAGTCGATCCGCCAGAGGACGATGGAGTTGAATCTTCAGGACCAGTTTGGTCAGATCATCATCCCCACCGAGGATGTCATCGAGATCAAAGGGGGGAAAAAGGTTGTCTCTACCAAAAGGTCCTATCCGGGATATATCCTGGTCGAGATGGAAATGAACGATGAGAACTGGCATCTCGTGCGGGAGACCCCCAAGGTCACAGGGTTTGTCGGCTCCGGAAAGAAGCCTTCGTCCCTGCGCCGGGAGGAAGTCGGCCAGATTGTCGAGCACATGGAGACGACCTCGGAAAAACCCAAACCCAGACATTCCTTCGAGAAAGGAGAGGCTGTCCGGATTATCGATGGCCCCTTCTTTAACTTCAACGGGATCGTGGGAGAGGTCAATCACGAAAAAAATACCCTCAAAGTCCTGGTCACGATTTTCGGCCGGTCAACTCCTGTGGAACTGGAATTTCTGCAGGTGGAGAAGATTTAGGAGGGGAGAATGTCCAAAGAAGTTGTCGCCAGAATCAAGCTTCAGATCGTCGCCGGACAAGCCAGCCCCGCGCCTCCTGTCGGTCCAGCGCTGGGGCAGCACAATGTGAATATCATGGATTTTGTCCGCCAATTCAATGAGAAGACGAGCCGGATGGAAGAAGGAACGATCGTTCCTGTCCTGATCACGGTTTATAAAGACAAGAGTTTTACTTTCGAGTTGAAAACTCCTCCGGCTTCATACCTGCTGAAAAAGGCCGCAGGCATCGCCAAGGGCTCGGGAGCCCCGAACAAAGAAAAGGTCGGCAAAGTCACCAAGAAGCAGATCGAGGATATCGCCAAACTCAAGATGCCCGACCTCAACGCCAGTGATTTGGAAATGGCCAAGAGAATCATCGAAGGCACAGCTAAGAATATGGGATTGGAGATCATCAGTGAGTAAAAGAGGGAAAAAATACGTTAAAGCCAAAGAGCTTGTCACCCAGCAGGAATACACCCTGGAAGAGGCGGTGGGTCTCTTGAAGAAGACGAGTTTCGCCAAGTTTGATGAATCGGTCGACATCGCCATGCGTTTAGGGGTCAACCCGAAGCATTCCGACCAGATGGTCCGGGGGACGGTCGTCCTGCCTCACGGGACAGGAAAGAGCAAGAAGATTTGTGTCATCGCCTCTGGAGAGAAGATCAAAGAGGCCGAAGAATCGGGAGCAGATTATGCCGGAGGCGAAGAGCTGATACAGAAAATCGCCTCGGGTTGGATTGATTTTGATATCGTCATCGCCACTCCTGACGTGATGAGAAGTGCGGGCAAGCTGGGCCGGATTCTCGGGACAAGAGGGCTCATGCCGAATCCCAAGTCGGGGACGGTGACATTCGATGTCAAGAAGGCCGTCGAGGAAACAAAGGCCGGTAAGGTGGAATTCAGGGTTGATAAATCAGGAATACTTCATTCTACGATCGGGAAAATATCCTTCCCCGAGGAAAAGCTGGCTGATAATATCAAAGTTTTTATCCAGGCCGTGATGCATGCCAAGCCGCCGGCCGCCAAGGGAAAGTACGTCCGCAGCATTGCCATCTCTTCAACGATGGGCCCTTCCTTGAAGATCTCTGAGGCGATTTTAGAAAAATAGGAGAAAGAAGGTGAAGCGAGAAGCGAAGGCAAACCTGGTCAGAGAATTAGAGGAGAAATTCGACCGCCAGAAGACTGTCTATCTCCTGGATTATACCAAAATGACCGTGTCCCAGGCGGTTAAGCTGAGAAAGCTCTTGCGCAAGAATTCCTACTCCTTCAAAGTTGTGAAAAACCGCCTGGCACTTCGAGCGCTCAAGGACGATGTTCCTTCGAAGCTCAGAGATTATTTTCAGAAGCCGACAGCCATTGCTTCAGGCACCGAGGAGCCGGTGAAGCTGGCTCGCCTGCTTAGGGATTTTTCTAGCCAAAACAAGGTTTTGACTTTCAAGGGCGGCCTCCTTGAGGGTCAGCTGGTCCCGCCGGAGAGATTTGAGGAAGTCTGCAGGCTGGCCTCCCGAGAGGAATTACTGGGAAAGATTGGCTACTTTATGGCTTATCCGCTAATGCAACTTTTAAGGACTTGGCAAGCCCCCTTAACAAGTTTAGGCCGGTTGTTGAGTCAATTAAAAGATAAAAAATAGAGTAGGAGGTAAAAATGCCCAAAGCGCAAACAAAGGAAGAAGCAACAAAATTATCCAAGGAGCAGTTCTTCAAGCATCTGGACAGTCTGGCCGTCCTGGAACTGGCTGATTACATCAAAGAATTTGAGCAGAGATACGGCATCAGCGCCGCTGCCGCAGTTCCGCTGGCCGTCCCGGGAGCCGCTGCCGCTTCAGGAGCGGAGGCCAAGCCAGAAGAGATCAAGACAGAATTCACCGTTGTTCTCAAGAACGCCGGGGACAAGAAGATCAACGTCATCAAGATTGTCAGGGAAATCACCAACTTGGGATTGAAAGAAGCCAAGGATTTAGTGGACTCCGTCCCGAAGCCTGTCAAGGAGAAAGTCTCCAAAGAAGAAGCTGAAGCTATCAAGGCCAAATTCGAAGAAGTCGGAGCCGCGGTCGAACTCCAGTAGTCCTAACGCCTTAGGAATTTCATTGTTTTTTTTGAATAGATCAATGAGAGAAAAACTCTTTTCCGCGAGTTAACATGCAAAAGGTATTAGAAAGTTTAAACCACCGAATCCAGCGAACTGATTTTTCCAAAATCAGGACGCAATTTCCTATGCCCGACCTTCTGGCCATCCAAAGGCAATTCTATGCCGAGTTTCTGCAAATGGATCTCTTGCCGGATGAACGGAAGGACGCGGGTTTACAGTCCTCCTTCAAAGACGTTTTTCCCATCTCCGATTTTAAAGAAACTACTCAGCTTGATTTTATCAGCTACTCGATCGGGAATTGGGAATGCAAGTGCGGACGTCTAAAAGGCGTGGAAAATTCACGCGCCCGCTGCAAGGGTTGCGGGACGCTTCTGCCTGCGGACGTGGAGCTCACCGAGAAGGAAATCTGTCCCTACTGCAATGCCATGAGGAAAATTGAAATTCCCGTATGCGAGCACTGCGGGGATAAGGTTAAGCTGAAGCTCAAATACAGCCCCAACGAGTGCCTCCAGAAAGGCTATACCTTTTCTGTCCCACTGCGGCTAAAAGTCCGCCTGATCTCCTGGGAGAAGGACGCCACGAGCAAGTCGAAAAGGTTGAAGCATATCAAAGAGCAGGAAGTCTATTTCGGTGATATACCCTTGATGACAGAAAAGGGGACTTTTATTTTTAACGGTATCGAAAGAGTTGTGGTCAGTCAGCTGCAGCGGTCCCCCGGGGTCTTCTTCCGGCCCGGAGACGTCAAAGGTTTCTTCATCGGCAAGATCATCCCTTACCGGGGAGCGTGGGTCGAGTTTGAATACGATAGCAAAAATACCTTGTTTGTCCGGCTGGACAGGAAAAAGAAATTCCTGGCTTCCATCTTTTTAAGGGCCCTCGGGTTTGGCTCGGATGAAGAAATCATCCGCCTATTTTATAAGATTTACAAAGTCTTGCCCGAAGACGGCAAGCTGTACTGGGAACTCTCGGAAAACCTGGCGGGAAAAACAGCGGCCGACGAGATCGCCGCTCCCTCTTCAAAGAAGGTCCTCGTTCCTGCCAAAAAAAAGCTCACTCCGGAAATCATCCAGGAGCTGAAGGAGAAAGGGGTCACCAAAATCCCTCTCGTCAAGAAAGAACTCCAGGGAGCCTACTCCCTGTCCTCCATCAAGGGTAAAGTCGGGCCAAATGAAGATCTGGGTGATGTCCAGCTTGAGCTCCTGAGCAGCCGGGCTGAGCCTTTCGAGGTCTTTTATCCCGAGCAGGACAGGATCGGGATCATCATCAGCAATACCCTGAAGAAAGATTTGCGCAAGGATACGAACCAGGCCTTGGCGGAGATCTACAGGAAGTTAAGGCCGGGAGAACCCCATACGATGGAGAGCGCGCACAATCTTTTCCACAACCTCTTTTTCAACCCCAAAAAATATAATTTCTCCAGGATCGGCCGGCTTAAAATGAATATCAAGCTCGGCCTCAACACTTCCTTAGAAGAGAAATCCCTCTCTCCCCTCGATTATGTGGAGGTCATCAAATATCTGCTGCGCTTGCGCCTTGGGGAAGGGGCGGTCGATAACATCGACCATCTCGGGAATCGCCGCGTCCGTTCTGTAGGCGAGCTGGTCGAGAATGCCTTCCGCATCGGCCTGACCCGAATGGAGAGAACAGTCAAGGAGAAAATGACCATCAGCGCCGACCTGACCTCGGCCATGCCCCAAGACCTCATCAATTCTAAGCCCGTCATTGCCGCGCTCAAGGAATTTTTCGGAAGCTCGCAGCTGTCCCAATTTATGGATCAGATCAACAGCCTCGCCGAAATCACCCACAAGAGACGCTTGAGCGCCTTGGGGCCGGGCGGTTTAAGCCGCGAGAGAGCCGGGTTTGAAGTCAGGGATATTCAATCTTCTCACTACGGCCGATTATGCCCCGTGGAAACTCCGGAAGGCCCGAATATCGGCCTCATATCTTCCTTAAGCTGTTATGCGCGGGTCAATGATTATGGTTTTATCGAGACTCCTTACCGGAAAGTGCATAACGGGAGGATCATCGATTACGTCAAAATCGTTCATCCCGGGGATAGCTCTTATAAGATTAGAGAAATCGTCGAGAAAGATGCTTTCTTGAAGACGGTCGAGCAGCTCAAGAGAGGGAAGGTCAGACAGCTTCCTGTCATCGAGCCCCACTGCTTTTATCTCACAGCGTGGGAAGAAGAAAAATACATTATTGCCCAGGCGAATGCCCCTGTTGATGAAGACGGTTCTTTCGCCAGCGAATTCGTCAGCGCCCGGCAGGCCGGCAACTTCAAGGTCATCCTCCGGGATCAAGTGGATTACATCGATGTTTCGCCGAAGCAGCTCGTATCCTTGTCGGCTGCTCTCATTCCTTTCCTTGAGCATGACGACGCCAACCGCGCTCTGATGGGCTCAAACATGCAGAGACAGGCTGTCCCCTTGCTTCGGCCCGAAGCTCCGCTGGTCGGAACGGGGATTGAATACCTCGTGGCCAAAGGCTCGGGGGATGTCATTATCTGCCAGAGACCCGGAGTCGTCGAATTCGTCGACGCCGAGAGAATCTTGATCCGAGTGGACGAGAAAGAGAAAGCCAAGGAGCATGATGTCGGCACCGACCTTTACCTCTTGATTAAATTTCTTCGGACCAATCAGAATACCTGTATCAATCACCGGCCCATCGTCCGCAAAGGCGACCGGGTCGAAAAAGGGCAAATCTTAGCTGACAGCTCCTGCACGGACAAGGGCGAATTGGCCCTCGGCCGGAACGTCCTCTGCGCTTTTATGCCCTGGCGCGGGTACAACTTCGAAGACGCTATTATCGTCAGCGAGAAGCTCATCAAAGAAGATATCTTCAGCTCGATTCATATTGTTGAAGAGACCATCGAGGCCCGGGATACAAAGCTGGGCCCGGAAGAGATCACCAGGGATATTCCCAGTGTGCCTGAAAACCTGCTGCGCAACCTCGACGAGAACGGCATCGTCAGGATCGGAGCGTATGTGAAATCAGGCGACATCTTGGTCGGCAAGGTTGCCCCCAAGGGTGAAACGCAGTTGTCTCCGGAGGAGAAGCTGCTCAAAGCGATTTTTGGGGAAAAAGCCCTGGACGTAAAAGATGCCTCTCTCTCTTGCTCTCCCGGGATCGAAGGCACCGTCATCGATGTCCGGATCTTCTCCCGGCGAGGGAGTGAGAAAGGACCGCGAGCCAAGGTGACCGAGAAGGAAGAAATCGCCAAGATGAAGCGAAACCTCGAAGACGAGATCACCATTCTCGAAGGCGAGAAAGGACGGCGATCCAAGTCTTATCTCAAGGGAGAGATTCTGGACAGAGACCAAAAAGTTTCCGGTCAAACACTCGCTAAGGGCACGAAATTAACAGAGAAGATACTTGACGCCATCGACCCCGACGATTATTCCAAGCTCAAGTTAGAGCAGAATGAGGAGCGCGACTGGAAAGTCAAG
>CAZKEW010000120.1:0-7074 GCA_964551885.1 uncultured Eubacteriales bacterium | reverse complement strand
GCGCGCCTGGAGAGACTCGAACTCCCGACCCGCTGCTTAGAAGGCAGCTGCTCTATCCACCTGAGCTACAGGCGCGTTCATGCTTCTCGTTTATGAATGCAAGCGAAGCGCGGCATTCTGGCCCAAAAGGGTCATTCCGAGCGAAGCGAGGAATCTCAAGCCGAGATCGCCACAGCATCTTCCATGCCTCGCGACGACTTCGCCGGATTGCAGCGTCGCTTTGCTACTCGCAATAGCTAGCCTCTCTCGCCCGAGGAGAAAATCGGGGAGATCGGATTTGAACCGACGACCTCCTGCTCCCAAGGCAGGCGCGCTAACCAGGCTGCGCCACTCCCCGCTTGTGTATGTCGATAAATTCTACGGTTTTCTGCGTTTTGACCCGAGGTGAATTCCGGCTCTTGAGCCTGTTCATCTTAGCAAAATGGCCATTCCTTGTCAATTTGCGACTCCAGACGCAGAAATGGGGACGGTTCTCCCGGAGAACCGTCCCCAGAAAGCTTCTGGCGAAGGGGGACTCGCTTCTGGTTAGGGCCATCACCTCTTCAGGTGAGAACCCGAGGATGAGATTCACCTTCAAAATCCTCTCTATGGGTGATTGACCCTATTCTGTCATAACTGCAATCATATGAGGCGTTAGAAATGAGGCACCTTCCTTTGGAGAGTCATGTTCGATCGGAGAGAGAGAATTTGACCAAAAGCGACGTCTTAATTACTGAGAACCTTGTTTGTGACCAAAATTGTCAATTCAACATTGACAAATTTTGGCAAATCCCCTATCTCAGGGCTTTTTAAAATGGGATCGAATTTAGGCGAACTTCTCCTCCGTGAAAAAGTCATCACTCCAGGCCAGTTGAAATCCGCTTTGGACATGCAGAAGGAAAAAAATGTCCCTCTCCAAACAGCGATCGTCTCGCTCGGTCTGGTTTCCGAGGAAGAAATGGCTCAAGCCCTAAGCCGGCAACTCGGCTATCCATATATCGACCTCGACCAGTTTGAAGTCTACCCGGACGTTATCAACCTCATCCCCGTCGAAATCGTGAAGAAATACATGATCATGCCCATCCACCGCATCCGTGCTTTTCTGACTCTGGCTATGGTTGACCCGACGGATCTGGAGGTCATCGAAGACGTTCGTTTTCGGACGGGTTTGAGCATCCAGCCGGTCATCGCTTCCGAGACCGGAATCATGAACGCCATGAACAAGTACTATGGTTCCTCCAGTTCCCTCCGGGTAAAGAAGATCATCGAAGATATAGAGCTGGCGGATGACACCCGGGTGAATATCATCGAGGAGAAGAAGGAAGATTACGATGTCGAGGAGCTGGTCCACTCCACGGAAGAAGCTCCCATCATCACTCTCGTCAACACCATCTTCGTGGATGCCATCAAGAAGGGAGCCAGCGACGTCCATTTCGAGCCCTATGAGCAGACCTTTCGCGTGCGCTTCCGCATGGACGGCGTCCTCCATGAGATGATGAACCTCCCGTTGAAATTCAGGAGCCCGGTCATTTCCCGTGTCAAGATCCTTTCTAACCTGGATATCGCCGAGAAAAGACTTCCCCAGGACGGCCGGATCAAGATGAAGGTCAAGCTGGAAAACGGCGGCCGCAAGGAAGTGGATATGCGCATCTCGGCGCTCCCGACAATTTTCGGAGAGAAGATCGTCGCCCGAATCCTCGACAAGCAGATGTTGAAACTCGACATGACAGAGCTGGGCTTCGAAGAGGAGCCTCTGGAGATTTTTAAGGAAGCTATCCATAGGCCCTGGGGAATTATCCTGGTCACGGGGCCGACGGGAAGCGGAAAGACGAATACCCTGTATTCCGCGGTTTCCACTTTGAACGCTTTGGAGAAAAATATCCTCACGGCTGAGGACCCGGTGGAATTCAATATTCCGGGCATCAACCAGGTCCATGTCAAAGAAGATATCGGGCTGAATTTTCCCCGCTGCCTGAGGTCGTTCCTGCGGCAGGACCCCGACATCATGCTGGTCGGAGAGATGCGCGACTTTGAGACGGTGGACATCGCCATCAAGGCTGCTTTGACCGGACATCTCGTCTTCTCAACCGTCCATACCAATGATGCCGCGAGCACAGTCATCCGCTTGGTTAACATGAATGTCGAACCGTTCCTGATTGCCGACTCTGTGATTCTGGTCGTGGCCCAGAGACTGATCCGGCGTCTCTGCCAAAAATGCAAGGTTCTCCACAAGCTTCCGACGAAAGCTCTTGTGGATGTCGGGTACACACCAGAGGAAGCGGAAAAAGTTCAAGTATGGAAGCCCCAGGGGTGCGAATATTGCAGCAACACAGGTTATAAAGGAAGGACAGCTCTTTTTGAGGTGATGCCCATTGATGATGACATCAGGGAACTCATCCTGGTTAGGGCTCAGTCTCGGGAGATCAAGAAGAAGGCCATGGACAAAGGCATGATCACCCTTCGGCGCAGTGGGCTGGTCAAAATAAAAAATGGCGTAACCTCGCTCGAAGAGGTGCTCAGAGAGAGCGTCAAAGACCAATAAGGAGAAAGCATAATGGCTAAAACAATTCATGAGTTCTTGGAAATTACCGTCAAAGAAGACGCCAGTGATTTGCACATCACGACATATATTCCTCCGCGGATCCGCGTGCATGGGGCTTTGAAATCGATTGACCATCCCGCTCTGACCCCTTCGGAGACGAAGCTGCTCATCTACAGCGTGCTCACAGACAGACAGAAGAAGCATTTCGAAGAGAAGCTCGAGCTTGATTTCTCGTTCGGGATCAAGGACTTGGGCCGGTTCCGGGCCAATGTTTTCATGCAGAAGGGCGCGGTGGCGGCAGCCTTCCGGCGATTTCTCCCGTCGATGTGGAGTTTCGCCCAGCTCGGCATCCCCCAGCGGGTTGCTCAGCTCTGTTATCTGCCCAGAGGGTTGGTCCTGATGACGGGCCCCACGGGATGCGGAAAATCGACCTCGATCGCCTGCATGCTCGATCATATCAACCATGAGCGAGCTGTCCACATCGTCACCATTGAAGACCCGATTGAATATTATTTTGTTCCAAAGAAAGCCATCATCAACCAGAGAGAGCTTTTCGTGGATACCCTGTCCTATAACAACGCCTTGAGGTCTGTTCTGAGAGAAGACCCGGACGTGGTTTTCGTCGGAGAGATGAGGGATTACGAGACTGTCGAAGCCTGTCTCCGCGTTGCCGAAACAGGGCATCTTACCTTCTCGACCCTGCACACGAATTCTGCTGCCGAGTCCATCTCCAGAATCATCGATATCTTTCCGTCCCAGTATCAGTCCCAAATAAGAATCATGCTCTCGATGTCCTTGGAAGGCGTGTTAACCCAGGCCCTTCTGCCCCGGGCAGATGGAAAGGGCCGTGTGCTGGCCATGGAAATCCTCATCCCGAATACCGCCATCCGCAACCTGATTCGAGAAAACAAAATCCATCAGATTTACTCATCCATGCAGATGGGGCAGGAGAAATTCGGGATGCAGACGTTCAACCAGTCGCTGGCCACTCTTTATTTCAAAAAATTGATCACATATGAGACGGCAATGAGCGTAACATCTTTCCCTGAGGAGTTGACGGACATCATCCAGAGAAGGGAAGGGTTGAAGACGAGTTCCGGCAAAGAGTCTCAGAATTATATAAGAAAATAAAAAGGGGTGAAGCATGGCTACTTATGTCTGGAAAGGCAAAAATCGTTATGGAGATTTAGTGGGCGGAGAGAGGGTCGCGACCTCTGTCGAAGAAGTCACGCGGCTTCTCCAGAAAGAACAAATCACCGTCTCCTCTGTTACCGCTAAGAGGGCGGGGATCTCCCTTCCTTTTCTCAAAAGAGAAAAAGTCAAGCTCAAGGAACTGGCTGTTTACAGCCGCCAGCTTTCCGTCCTGATTGACGCTGAGCTCCCTCTTATCCAGAGCCTTAACATCTTGTCCGAGCAGACGAAGAATAAATATTTCAAGAGGGTTATCAACACTGTCAGGGAGGATGTCGAGGCGGGGTCGACGCTGAACCAGGCGAAAAGGAAGTTTCCCAAGGCCTTCGATGACCTTTACTGCAACCTGATTGCCTCGGGAGAACAGAGCGGTTCATTGGACATCATGCTCCGGCGCTTGGCCGAATTCATCGAAAAAATCGTCAGACTGCGGTCCAAAGTCAAGCAAGCCTCTATTTATCCGATAGCCATAGTGGCTTTCGCCATTTTAGTGGCCATTTTCCTGTTGTGGAAAGTCATCCCCGTTTTTGCCACGATTTTTACAGAACTTGGAGCCCAGCTTCCTATGTTAACAGCGGTTGTCATAGGTCTAAGCCGCTTCGTCTCTAAATATATTCTATTTATCTTTTTGGGGCTTATCGGCCTGGTCGTGGGCTTCCGCTACTTCCGGAAAACCCAGCAGGGGAGATGGATTGTCGACCGTTGGATTCTCAGGATACCTCTTTTTGGGGAGCTCATGAGAAAGGTTTCCATATCCCGGATCACCCGAACCTTGAGCACCCTCGTTTCCGGCGGCGTTCCGATGCTGGAGAGCCTGCGGATCACCTCCTCGACAGCGGGGAATATGATCCTCGAATCGGGCCTCATGGACGCGCGCAGGATGGTGGCCGAGGGCAAAAGTTTGACTGAGGCCTTTACAGAAACAGGGCAGTTCCCGTTCATGCTGACGCAGATGGTGAGCGTGGGCGAGGCGACCGGAACATTGGATGAGATGATGACGAAGTTGGCTGATTTCTATGATGAGGAAGTCGATGCTTCGGTCTCGGCCCTTCTCTCGATCATGGAGCCGGTTCTTCTCATCGGTGTCGGATGCATTGTGGGTTCGCTGGTTATTTCCATGTATCTGCCTATCTTCAGCCTTATGCAGCAGTTCTGAGGCCGGATGAAAACCCAAAAAAAGCATATTTTCTGGTTTATCCTGATCCGTCTGATTGTGGTCACCTCTATTCTTGTCTCTGTCGTGATCATCCAGTCTTCCACGGCCGCTTTTATTCCCGTTATTCCTTTTTATTATCTTGTAGTTTTGGCTTATCTGGCGTCGCTCGTCTTCCTGGGCCTTTATTTATGGTGGAAGCAGTACGCCTTCCAGGCTTGTCTCCAGATAGGTTTTGACCTCCTGTTGATCACCTCCTTGGTCTATATATCAGGAGGTCTATCCGGCTCTCTCTATTTGCTCTATATTTTTGCCGTTGTCGGGGCGAGTATCGTCCTTTCCAACCGTGCGGCTTATCTGACAGCAGGGATTGCCGCCATCTTCTTCGGGCTGCTTGTGGATGGGTTGTACTTCGGCATCATTCCTTATTTCAGCCTCGACCAGTACCGGGAGCTTTCCTTGGGCCTCGTTCTTTTCACCATGTTTCTGGCCTGGAGCCTCTTTTTTCTCATCGCTTTTTTGTCCAATTACCTCACCAACAGCTTACGCAAGGCAAGGGAACAACTCCTCTGGGCTGAAAAGGAGTTGGAGATCAAGGAGAGGCTGGCGACAGCCGGACGCATTTCAGCTCAGTTGGCCCATGAAATCCGGAATCCGCTGGCAGCCATCTCAGGCTCGGTCCAGGTGCTTCGAGGAGAGCTCGACCTCGATGAGGAACAAAAGAGCCTCATGGATATCGTTCTCAAAGAATCGCAGCGTGTTTCGTTATCCATCGAGCAGTTCTTGGATTTAGCCTCTCCGGGCAAAAATGTCTTCGCTCCGATAAACCTTGCCGGGGTCGCACGGGAGACTTTGGCCCTGCTCAGAGCCAGCGGCGAGCTCAACGGACGTTACCGTTTGGCCGGCAACTTTGATACTCTTAGGTTGATCTATTATGGAAATCCCAACCAGTTCAAACAGATTTTCTGGAATTTGACGAAGAACGCTTTAAAAGCCATGCCCGAGAGCGGGACACTGACGATAGACTTTTTCCAGGACAAAAAAAAGGCCGTTAAGATCCGTTTTGCCGACACGGGCCGGGGCCTTAAGGATGAGGAAAAAAAGCACCTTTTTGAGCCTTTCTTTTCCCGGTTTGAAAACGGCAGAGGGCTGGGCTTGGTTGTCGTCCGCCGCATTGTCGATGATTATAATGGAAAAATTGAGGTTCGTTCTGAACCTCAGCAAGGGACCGAGGTCATCCTGACATTTCCGGCGAGGAAGGCCCGGGCGAAAGCCACCGCCTCAGGAATAATGCCAAATTAATGTTAATGCAAAAAATATTGTTACTTTGTCATCGCGAGCGAAGCGTGGCGATCTCCTAAATCATAGGATTCGCCATATGTTAGAGATTGCCACGGCGCAAAGCCGCCTCGCAATGACACAAAACATATTGCGCTTACAATAGCTCAGTTTTGTGAGAGATAAAGATGGAAAACATTCTTGTTATCGATGATGAAAAAAGCCTCCTTGACCTTCTTAGCGTTGTTTTAAAAAAGGAAGGATATCGAGTCAGGACCAGCCTGGCGCCTGCTAAGATTTTCGACCTTCTCGAAAAAGAAGATTTTGACCTCCTCATCTGCGATATCAAGCTGCCCGAGATCAGCGGCATGGAAATCTTGAAATATGTCCGGGAGAATAAGCCTGAAATTCCGGTTATCATGATCACCGCTTACGGGAGCCTGAAACAGGCCGTTGAAGCCCTCAAAGCCGGAGCCATAGATTATATCCTCAAGCCTTTTGATGTGGAGGAATTGAAGATCATCATCGCCAAGGAGATGGAAAAGAGAAGGCTCAAGGAAGAAAACATCCTGCTCAAGCGGGATCTCAAGGAGAAGTATTCTTTCGAGAACATGATCGGAAAAAGCAAGTCCATGCAGGAAATCTACAGCCTGATCGAAAAAACTTCAACCACAGATTCGACCGTTCTCATCACCGGAGAAAGCGGAACAGGCAAGGAAATGGCGGCCCGGGCACTTCATCTTCTCAGCCGGCGCGGAGATAACCCTTTTGTTTCGATCAACTGCGCGGCCCTTCCCGAGAGTCTTCTCGAGAGTGAGCTCTTTGGCCACGCCAGAGGGTCGTTCACCGGGGCTGTGGCTGACAAAAAAGGAATGTTCGAGGTCGCTACGCGGGGAACTCTGTTTCTGGACGAAGTCGGCGAGACTTCTCC
>CAZKEW010000119.1:0-7081 GCA_964551885.1 uncultured Eubacteriales bacterium | reverse complement strand
CAGCTTCCGATTTCGCCTGATCCAAGATATTCTTGGCCTCTTCCCGGGCTTGGAACAGAGACCTGGCTCCCCGCCGCTTTTTCATCAGGAAAACCAGGAAAAAGACGACCGCGACACCCCACAAGAGCAAAGCAACAAGGCCGACAATTAGAGTTACGTTCACTTTGATCACCTCCTACGAGGAGTTCCGGAGGAGAGGAAATGGGGGAGGTTTAAGAAGTCACATTCTCAGCCATATATCCTGTCGTTTTATGGAGTCTTTTCAAAATCATTGTAAGTCTTGTCCTCTTTAAAAAGATGAGCCTCTAAACTCCCTATTTCACTCTCCATATGTCCTATGACTTCATTCAGTTGATCCAATTTCTTCTGGCAGAGGAAGTATTCGTCGGCAATGTTCAGGGCCGCCAGGACCGCTATCTTCAACATGTCCGCCGACTTTGATTTAACCGCAACCTCGTGCATTTTCTGATCAACGTATGAAGTCAAGTGACTTATATATTTTTCATCCTCTTCTCCTTTGACTCTTATCCGGTATTTCTGTCCGTAAATTTCGACTTCGATAATTTTGTCGATCATATCCCGAGCTTATCAATCTGGCTGATAATGGCCTCGATTCTGCTTTTTATGATATCTCTCTCGCTTTCGTAGCGTTTTAAATCCTCCTCAAACTTAGCCGTTCGTTTGACCTGCTCCTCCTGGTCCTTTATCCCCGCTTTGAGCTCTTTGACCTGTTGTTTGAGCTTGTCGTTCTCTGTTGTCAGCTTATTGACGTATTCAATAACCTGAGTAATTTTTCCTTCAAGTATTTTAATTCTTTCCAGTTCCATTGTCAATTTTACCTCCTTCTCTAAGCTGGACCTTAAAAGTCCTCTTTAAATGATTCAGGATCTGCTGTTCAGACTTATCTACCTCCTCGGTTAGAAGTGTCCTCTGGGGATGACGGTAGATAAAACGGAACGACAGACTTATTTTGTCTTGCGGGATCGATTCCCCGGAATAAAGATCCACAACCTGGAACTCCTCCAAGATAGGAAGGGGAAGCTTCTCTATGGCCCTTTTTATCTCCTGGTAAGCGACACCGCGCGGAACAAGCAGAGAGATGTCGCGGGTTACGCTCGGAAATTTCGCCACAGGCAAGTAGGCAAAAGCCTTCGGCTGCTTCCCGAACAAGAGCTCGAGGTCAATTTCGGCCGCATAAACATCCTGCTTGAGAGAGAAAGCAGCCAAAATTTTCTTCCCGACCAGGCCTAGATAGCCGACCTTCTCCTCCTTGTAAACCAGGGCGAGCGAGCAGCCGGGTTCAAAGAGAGGGTGGCTTCCGCTCTCAAAAGAGAAAGGCTCATACCTGAGGGATTCGAGCAGCGCTTCGCAGGCCCCTTTAAGATGGAAGAAGTCCGCTTCTTGTTCTTGGTTTTTCTCTTGCCAGTGCGGTTCATCCTGCGGCCCTGTGCTCAAAAGGGCCAGGGTCAGCCTTTCCCGGCACTCCGGCTCTTCCCAAAAATAGATATTCCCGATCTCAAAGATATGGACGGCATCCAGACCGCGATTCTTGTTCCAGGCCAGCGTCTCCATCAGCCCGCCGAGAAGCGTCGTCCTCAACAGGGAAGACTTCGTGGAGATGGGGTTGCGGATTTCCACAGCCTGGAGGCCTGTGCCGAAAATCTGCTCCTTCTCGGGGTCGGAAAAGCTGAAATTGATGACTTCATTGAACCCGTGGTGGAAGAGGATGGGACGGAGCTTAGCTATCCTGTCTTTGTTTTTATCAGGTATGGGTTCAACGACTTTCAGGGGCGGGACGACGCTGGGAATTTTTTCATAGCCGAAGAAGCGGGCGATCTCCTCGATAAGGTCCGCCTCTCTATCGATATCCACGCGGAAAAAAGGAACCTTGACGAGCCAGACCCCATTCTGGCCTGTCTCTACGCCAAACTCCAGGTCTGTGAGCGTTTTTATGACGAAACTCTCCTCCACCTCGACGCCTAAAAGGCCGGCGATGCGGCGGTGGCGAAGGATTATCTCTTTTTTCTTCCGGGGCTGAGGATAGACATCGGCCGGCTCCTTGGTGGCGCGGCCCCCGAATTGGGCGAGGAGCGAGGCCGCCATCAAAGCGGCTTGAGGCGGAAAAGCGATGTCCGCGCCTCTTTCAAATCGATAGGAGGCATCGGTCTGAATCCCGGCCGCCTTGCGGGTTTTCCTGACCGAAACCGGGTCGAAATAAGCGCTCTCGATGAAGACGTCTTTTGTCTCTTCAGAAACGGCTGATCCCTGTCCGCCGATGACTCCGGCCAGAGCCACGGGTTTTTCTTCATCAGCAATGACCAGCATGTCGGGGGCAAGGTCAAGGTCCTGACCATCGAGACAGAGAAGCCTCTCCCCTTTTTTGGCCCTCCGGATAATAATTTTAGCGCCGGCGATCTTCTCCAGGTCAAAGGCGTGAATAGGGTGGGATGTCGAAAAAAGGACATGGTTGGTGATGTCGACCACGTTGTTGATCGGGTTAAGGCCCATCGACTCGATCCTTTTTTTGAGCCAAAGAGGCGACGGCCCGACCTTAACGTCTTTGACCACAATGCCGCAGTATCGGGGGCAGAGGTCCTCATCCCAGATCTGGACATCGATTAGGTCGGATGTCTTCTGGCTCAATTCCGTGAGCGGCCAGCTTCTCTCTTTCAAGCGCAAACCCAATGCCGCGGCCAACTCCCTGGCCATCCCCAGGTGTCCGAGAGTATCCGGACGATTAGCATAGGTCTCGATGTCGAGAATGACATCCTCTTCCTTCTCTTCTTGTGTCTCGAGCATCAGGCCGACCCGATTCAGAGTATCAATCAACCGGGAGACAGGGATGTTCACATCCAAATACTCTCTCAGCCAGTCCAAACTAATTTTCATTTTAGGAAAAATTGCCGGGTAAAGCGCAAATCATTCTCATAAAAGGTCCGCATATCGGATATTTGGTAGCAAAACATGGCCGTGCGCTCGATGCCCAACCCGAAGGCCCAGCCTGTGTATTTCTCGGGGTCGATGTTCACGTTCTTAAAAACCTGCGGGTCAACCAGGCCCGCTCCGAGGAGCTCTTTCCAGCCGGTGCCCCCGCAGACAGGGCAGCTCTTGTCCTTGCCGCGGCAGACCGTGCAGCCGATATCCACTTCGGCCGAAGGCTCGGTGAACGGGAAGAAGCTCGGCCGGAAACGGATGTCGATTTTTTCGCCGAGGAGGGCTCGCAGAAAATACTCCAGAGTTCCTTTGAGGTGGGCAAAGGTCACTCCCTCGTCCACGACCAGCCCTTCCACCTGATAAAACATCGGGAGGTGGGTGGGGTCGATGGCTTCCCTCCGGAAAACTCTGCCGGGGATGATAATTCGGATGGGAGGCTTATATTTCTCCATCACCCGGATCTGCACCGGTGAAGTGTGCGTCCTCAAGAGCAGCTTGTCGTTTATATATAAGGTGTCCCAGTCATCCCTGGCCGGGTGATGCGGGGGAAAATTCAGGGCTTCAAAATTATAATAATCCGTCTCTATTTCCGGCCCTTCGGCGACGGAAAAACCCATGGCCAGAAAAATATTCTCGACCTCCTGCTCAAAAAGAAAAAGGGGATGGGGCGCTCCCCAGGACATCCTTCTTCCGGGGAGGGTCAGGTCCGGCTTTTCACTCACAAACTCGCCGGCTGCGAATTTCTTTTCAAGCGCGGCGAGCTTCTCTTGGACATAAATCTTAAAGGAGTTGAGGAGCTTCCCTGCCGCCGGTTTTTCCTCAAGCGGGAATGATTTCAGCTCTTCGAAAAGCAGAGTGAAATGGCCTTTTTCCCGGCTCAGGTAAAGGTTGCGCAAGTCCTGGAGCGTTTTCTCATCCTTGACGAGCTCCAGGCCCTTGTCGAACTCCCTCCTGCATTCTTCAATCCTGCTCTCAAAATTTTTCATCTCATGTTGCCGCGGCTTCTTTCACCTTCTGGGCGAGGGAGGCAAAGGCTTGGGGAAAGTTCACGGCCAGGTCGGCGAGGACCTTCCTGTCGAGTTCTATATGCGATTTCTTCAGGCCGTTCATGAAACGGCTGTAAGTGATTCCGTTTACTTGCGAGGCGGCCTTGATCCGGATGATCCAAAGGCGACGGAAATCTCTCTTGCGGTTGCGCCTGTCCCGGTAAGCATAAAGGAGGGATTTTTCCACGGCCTCCTTGGCGATCCGGTAATTGTGACTCTTGGCTCCCCAATAGCCTTTAGCCAGCTTCAAGACCTTTGCCCGGCGAGCTCTTCTCTTTGTTCCTCTTTTCACTCTCGGCATCTTGTTCTCCTTGCTATGGTCTAAAATTCATAGGGCAGCATCTTTTTTATCGCCGCTCGATCGGCTCGGCTCACAACCACTTTTTTGCCCAATTGCCTTTTCCTCTTGGCATTTTTTTTGGCAAGCAGGTGGCTTCTAAAAGCCTTGCTATGAACGATCTTCTTCTTGGCTGTTACTCGGAACCTCTTTTTGGCTCCCTTGTGCGTCTTTAGCTTTGGCATCTTTTCCTCCTGATTTGGCGGAGACGAGCAGGACGGATATAGCCCAATCCTGTTTCCTCATCCCTCCATCCTGGCGGCCGTGCTCCTTAATATCTTCCAGTATGCGGCCCATGAGATGCTGCGCCAACTCCGGCCTGGACCTTTCCCTCCCCCTCATCATGATGGTCACCTTGACTTTATTCCCCTCTTCTAAAAACTCCTGCACATGGCGCATCTTGAAACTGTAATCATGGATGCTGATCTTGGGCCTGAATTTGATCTCTTTGAGCTGGACCTGCTTCTGGTGCTTCTTGGCTTCATGCTCTTTCTTGTGCTGCTCATACAGGAACTTTCCATAATCCATGATGCGGCAGACGGGCGGGTTGGCTTCTGGGGCGATTTCCACGAGGTCCAGGCCTCTTTGCCTCGCCAGCGTTAGAGCTTCGGGCACAGGCAGGATTCCGACCTGCTTTTTTTCTTCGTCGATAACCCTGATCTCTCTGGCGCGTATCATCTCGTTAATCCGATGCGGTTTTGCCTTTCTGGCTGCAGGATAGAAAGACTGTTTCTTAAAAATGCTCGGCCTCCTTTAAATGGTCAATGTTAAAGACCTATTTTTATTCAATTCAATGATTTTTTCAAGAAATTCCGCCACCTGGACCTCGCCTTTATCCCCCTGGGTGTGGATCCTCAAAGAAGCGGTTCCGTTGGCCGCCTCTTTGTCTCCGACAACAAGGATAAGGGGGATTTTCTGGCTTTCGGCATCCCTTATTTTGTAGCCGATTTTCTCCCGGCGCGTATCCACACGAGACCTCAGTCCTTTCTCTTTGAACCTCCTGTCCAGGGAGATCGCATAATCATGGTGCCTTTCGGCGATGGGCAGGATGCCGACTTGGACCGGCGCAAGCCAGACCGGGAAATTCCCGTTGTAGTGCTCGATCAAGATGCCGAAAAATCTCTCCAGGGAGCCCAGCAGAGCGCGGTGGACGAGAAAAGGCCGGTGGAGTTTGCCGTCTTCCCCGGCAAAATTAATATCGAACCTTTCCGCCAGGTTGAAATCAAGCTGGACTGTGGTGCACTGCCAGGACCTCCGGAGAACATCCTTGATTTTGATGTCGATTTTCGGGCCGTAAAAAACTCCCGCTCCCACGTCAACCCTATAATCAAGTCCGGCCGCCTTCAAAGACTCCTCCAGGGCTCGAGTGGCCTTGTCCCAATCCTCGAGTCGGCCAACGTATTTCTCGGGACGGGTGGAGAGAAAGACATCGTATTGAGTGAACCCGAAGGTCTTTAAGAGCCTCAGGGCAAGGAAAATGACGCCCCTGATCTCTTCCTCCAACTGGTCCTCGCGACAGAAGATGTGGGCATCATCCTGGGTGAACCCTCTGACCCGCAGCAACCCGTGGAGGACTCCGCTCCGCTCAAACCTGTAAACGGTCCCCAATTCCGCCCAACGCAACGGAAGGTCCCTGTAGCTTCGCTGCCGCGAATTATAAACCATGATGTGGAAGGGGCAGTTCATCGGCCTCAACTCGTATTCGACGCCTTCGGTCAAAAGGCAAGGGTACATAGCCTCATAGAACTCGGTGTGTCCGCTCTTCCGCCAGACATCCAGCTTGGCCAAATGCGGGGTATAAAGAAATTCGTAGCCGTCTCTGACATGCTCTTCCCGCCAGTATTCTTCGATGATATGGCGGATGGCGGCTCCCTTAGGATGCCAGAGAACCAGCCCGCCTCCTAAGTCCTCGTTGAAGCTGAAGAGGTCAAGCTCAACGCCCAGACGGCGGTGGTCTCTCTTGCGGGCTTCTTCAAGCAGGGTCAGGTAATCCTCGAGCTGCTGTTTTTCGAAAAAGGCTGTCCCGTAGATCCTCTGGAGCTGCCGGCCCTTCTCATCTCCCTTCCAGTAAGCTCCGGAAACAGAAAGAAGCCGAAAATGCCGGATGCGGCCGGTGGAAGGGACATGGGGTCCGAGGCAGAAATCAATGAAACTCCCCTGCCGGTAACAGGTAACCTCGCTTCCCCCTTTTTCCTGGATGAGCTCGCCCTTGAGCTCCTGTCCAAGTTCCTGAAAGAGGCGGATAGCTTCTTCCTTGATATAGGTCACCTTCTGGATGGGGATGTCTTGGCCGGCGAGCTCTCTCATCTTGTTCTCGATGGCTTCCAGGTCCTGCACGCTGAAAGGAGTTTCCCGCAAGAAATCATAATAAAACCCGTTTTCAACCGCCGGCCCTATGCCCGTCTTGGTGCCGGGAAAAAGCTCGAGCACTGCATGAGCGAGAAGGTGAGAGGCGCTGTGCCTCAGGATCTCGATGGCTTCCTCAGAATCCGGATAAACCCAGCGGACCTCTTTTTCCTCATTAACGGGAAAATCCAGGCCGACAACTTCGCCGTCGACTTTGGCCAGAATCGGCTTCCGGTCAAGCTTGAAGAGCGGGATGATCTCCTCGAGTGGCGTCCCTTTTTTGACCGAAAGAATAGACGCCTCTACCCTAATTTTAATCGATTCAAGCATTATAAATTATTAATACAAACGCATTAAGTAAAGTGTCATTGCGAGGAACGAGGTGACGAAGCAATCTCAACTTAATAGGCTTAGATTG
>CAZKEW010000118.1:5251-7107 GCA_964551885.1 uncultured Eubacteriales bacterium | reverse complement strand
TAAAAAACGGAAAGGTCGTCGTCAAAGACGGCCGCCGCGTGTGAGAATCCACCTCTATAACCCCTCCGACATATCCAAGCTCTTTTCATGCTTCTTCTTCTGTTTTTCAAGGATTTCCTTGAAGCGGGGATCGTTGCGCAAATTGTCACACACGGGGAGATTGATCAAGGAGAGATAGGGAAAAGTTCGACTTTGTTCAGAGAGAGGGGGGGATGTTCCCCAAGATGTTACCCTTCGAGCCGGCGCGAAAAGTTGGCGCCTCGAAATGCTTACCCTCGAGATTGATTAATTGTTGATGAACAATTAAAATTTTAACATGGCCAAATTCAAGAGAATCGTCGAAATATCATTTATTGTTCTTGCGTCCGCTGCGATCCTCACTCAAGCGGTTAGTATCTTCCTCAGCTGGAGGGAAAGCAGACTCATCCAGAAGGAGATCAGGAAAGGCTCCCGCGTCTCGGTTGCCAAGATCGACCCGCGGTTTCCGCCCGGGCTGCTCGTCGAATTCGAAAACGCCAGCCGGCGGACAATACAAAAGATTCATTTCCGGCTTGTTTTCGAGAACGGCGGCCGGGAAGTCGCCAGGGCCGACAGGGATTACGGAGAAGTCAAACCCGGGGAAAAGAAAAAAATATTATTAAAATCCGTGGCATCGGACGTATCCCCCCTGATGTTGGGCCAGGCGTCAAAAGTCAAATACCGCCTCCTGGTTTTTCCAGGCTACAGAAAACCTCTGCCCGAGATTAGCGGCGAGATTGACCTGCTTTCCCGGGTCCCTTGAGATAGTCAAGAATGACCGACGACATGACTTTAACTCCGACCGGGATACTCTCTTCATCGGCGATAAAGGTCGGGGAATGCACCGCGGTTTTTTCCATATCCTTGGGAACGACGCCCAGCCAGAGAAGGGCTGAGGGAGCTTCCATCGCGAAATAGCTGAAATCCTCGCCGCCCATGCTCGGCGGCTCTTCCTGGACAAACTCCTTCCCTCCAAGGATTCTCTCCATGGTAGGCAGAATTTTTTGGAGGAGCTTCGGGTCGTTGTAAAGAGCGGGCGTTCCAAAGATATAGTTGAGCTTGTAAGGCGCGCCGGCTGCCTCGCAGATATTTTTTACGATCCTCTCGATTTTTTCCTCGACCAACTTTCTCTGGTCCTCGCCATAAGTCCTAACCGTAGCCTCGAGCTCTGCCTTCTCGGGGATGATATTCCGCGCCGTGCCGGCGTGGAAAGACCCCACCGTGATGACCGTGTCGTTGTGGACATCGATCTCCCGCGCGACCATGACTTGAAGCGCGGTGACGATCTGCGCCCCGACGCTTATCGGGTCGACGCAGGAAGCAGGGTCTGACCCGTGGCATCCCGTGGATTCAATGACAAGGTCAAAGCCGTCGGTATTGGCCGCCGCATAGCCCGAGGAATATTTTATGAAGCCGGCTTTAATCGTATCATCGACGTGAAAGGCAAACATGGCCTCCGGTTTAATGTCTTTGAAAATGCCGGCTTTAAGCATTTCCTGGGCTCCGTCGCCGTATTCCTCAGCTGGCTGGGCCACAAAGAGGACAGTGCCGGGAAGGTCTTTTCTAAGCTCGGCGAGGACATGAGCGACTCCCATGAGCACAGTCGTGTGAATGTCATGTCCGCAAGAATGCATCAGCCCCACTTCTCTGCCTTCGACGATCGTCTTCTGCTTGGAAGCAAAGGGCAAGCCGGTTTCTTCCGTTATGGGAAGGGCATCCATGTCTCCTCTCATTCCCACGACAGGGCCTTTTTTCCCGCCGCGGAGGATACCCAAGACTCCCGTTCCTGCGATTCCTGTTTTGACCTCAAGCCCGAGCTTTTGAAAATATTCGGCGAC
>CAZKEW010000118.1:0-5241 GCA_964551885.1 uncultured Eubacteriales bacterium | reverse complement strand
CTCAACTTTGCGGTCGATGACTTTTTCTGTATTCATGATCCCGGCGTCTGCTAAAATCATCGCAGTGGCCGAGAATAAAACGAGGAACAAATGCAAATTTGAAGGACGTCTATTTTTCATCACTTTCTCCTCCTGCAAACGCATCTGGCACAGTGAAACACAAATATTACACCACGCCTCATTCCGTTTCAAACCATTCTATCCATCCTGCCCAGACTAAGAAAGTTACATAGAAATCTGAGAAATGTAAACCTGACAACAACCCGAGAGGTAAAAGAGATTGTTAAAATCTACAGATGAGACGAGTGTTTAACATCGCGTTTTTCCGTATGATATTTAGCTGAAATAACATGTTGGCTTCGAGGATTCGCCAAGCGAGAGACCTTGTGCGGCACGAAATATTACTAGTAACGAGGAGTTGGATATGGACCGTCAACCTCAAATATTCTTTTTACGCCCAGGATGACTGGAAGATTGCACCATAGGATTTTCCTTTTTATGATCGCAGCAAATCCCTCACAATTTTACCCCATATTCACCTGCTGACATGCCGAAATAAACATATCATACGGGAAATGATATGGTCAGCTTCTTTCATAAGTATTTGTCCCTCTCCTCGGCCGCCGTCAAGAGTTCCTGTTGGACAATTTGGGGCGGAGGAGGGCGTTCGGCTTGGAAGCTGAGCTTGAGGTGACGGATGATCCTGTCAATGACTTTACCGGCAGCGGAGTCAGCGGATGCGGGCAAGATTGCAGAGCGGGTTCCCGCGGCGATAACCAAGGCAAATCGTCCGGATTTCTGCTAATATAAAAAACCCATGGCCACGGTCCTGGTAAACGACACGGTAAAAAAATATCTTCTCGGACAGATGAACAGCTTTCGGGAAAGAGTCCGGGAAAAATTCGAATTCTTCGAGTCGGGAATATGGGAGGGAAAGCTCCGGGCCAAAAAGCTAAAAGGCATTTCCTCGAAATGTGTTTTCGAAGCCCCGATCGATAAAAATCATCGACTCCTGTTTACCCTCGGGAGTCACGGGGAGAACGGCAAGAAGGATCTTGTCGTCTATGTCTGGGGAGTCGCCACGCACGATGACTTGAATAAAAAGAGCAGGCATGTTGTTCCTGAAGACGTTCCCTTTCTGAGATTCCGCGATTTTGAAGAAGTGCTCCTCGAGGATGTCGACATGGAAGGCCTGGAACCTTCCTATTTCACGCAGGAGCAGATCACGGAGAAGGCCAAAGACGAATCAGGCAGTCAGCGGTGGTATCCCGTCGAAGAGCCTGAGTGGAGGAGAATCCGGCTTTACGCCCGGGATGAGTTCGAACTCTTCCTCTGCCTCACTCCGGAACAAAGGGAGATCCTCGAGTCCTCTCTGCCTGTCATGGTTTCAGGGACGGCCGGAAGCGGAAAAACGATTTTATCCGTGTATTACCTCTTGAAGAGACATTTGCACAGGAAAAAGAAAATTTTCATCACCTACAACCGCTACCTGAAAAACTTTGCGGAAAGACTATACGGCGGTCTTTTGAATGAGGCCGAGTGGAAGAGCGACATCATTTCCCCTGATTTTTACGTGTTTAAAGATTTCATCCTTGATACGGCACGCCGCTTCGGGAAGACTTTCTCTCCCGAGAAAGAAGTCGATTTCAACCGTTTCAGCAGGATGTATGCCTCCCATCCTCTGCATCAGAAATTTGGCCCAACTCTTGTCTGGGAAGAGATCCGGTCGATCATTAAAGGGGCGCTTCCTCAGGTGAATTTAATAATCCTGGA
This sequence comes from uncultured Eubacteriales bacterium, assembly GCA_964551885.1. Taxonomy (GTDB): domain Bacteria; phylum Acidobacteriota; class Aminicenantia; order Aminicenantales; family UBA8522; genus CAZKEW01. The sequence goes on along the minus strand of CAZKEW010000118.1, from coordinate 3,468 downwards.
GCAGGGGATTCGTGCTGTGAGAAGCAAGGAGCTCGATTTAAGTTTCATCAACCGGCTGCAACAGCAGTTTATCCTATTTGCCAAGCTGGAGTCCCTGAAAGCCGTCGGCAGATTCGTGGAAAAGTATCTGAAGACAGATATCTTTTCTTTTTGCGCCCATATGGAAAAGTATCTTCAGGACGAGGGTAACCGGGACAGGGTTTTATCCGTCTTTGACCATACCCTCCAGGAGATACAAAAACAGAAAGACGCGGTTCATAAAAAATACTTGTCTTTTCTCGAGTACGAATTTCTGGGGAAAAAGAAAGCCCCCAATTTTCAATTCAACCGGAAAGAGATATATCCCGTCATCGAATGGTATCAGAACAGACTCGAAAGCGACGGTCTGTGGGATGAGCTTGACCTGACGAGAGAAGTCCTGAAGATTTATTCCGAGAAAAACCTCGAAGTTCCCGCCTATGATGTTCTCGCCTGCGATGAAGTTCAGGATTTCACCGACATCCAGATCAGCCTCATGCTCGCCATGGTTAACAATCCCCGGGACGTCTTTTTTGCGGGGGATACAAAGCAAACGATCAATCCCAGCGGGTTCCGATGGGAGGAGGTCAAACGGCATTTCTATGAGAGGGGACTGGAAGTTCCCGAACTGAAATACCTGACTCTGAACTTCCGGAGTTCAGGAAGTATCGTGGAACTATCCAATATTCTCCTCGTGCTCAAGGAGAAATATCTGGGCATAAAAGCCGAAGAGATAAGAGAGGAATGGAGTTACAAAGGCCGTCCCGTGACCGTCGTTTCAGGGATCGGCGAGAAGGATATGCTTGAGATCCTGAAAATTGCGGGAGCCGGAAGGACGGTTCTCGTGAGAACCGAAGAAGAAAAAAGAAGATTGCAGAGGCTCCTGGAAACAGACCTCGTCTTCACCATCGGAGAGGCCAAAGGCCTTGAGTTCGACACAGTTGTCCTCTGGAAATTCTGTGAAGACCAGCTCATGGAGGATGTCTGGAAAGTCATCCTGGACATGAGCAAAAGGTCCATTCATGAAGCAAAAATAAGGCACGAAATCAATCTTCTGTATGTCGGAATCACGAGATCGCAGAAAGACCTGATCATCTATGACGGGGGGAATCCTTCCTTGATCTGGGAGAATCCCCAATTCAAGAGTCATGTCTATACCACCGATGACCGGAGTTTTATCGGCGGCATATGGAATGTCCTCACGACGCCGGAGGAATGGATTGAGCAAGGGCATTATTTCTTCAAAAGGGAATTTTACAGGGCCGCCATGGAATGTTACAAGAATGGCGGCGATGGGAAGCTCGTCGCCAGGGCTTCTGCTTATGACTCCGAGAAAGCCGGAAAACACCTCGATGCGGCTCTCAATTTTGAAAAAATCGGGGAAAGGGAAAGGGCCGCCTGGAATTACGAGAGGGCCGGCGAGTATAAAAAAGCGCTGCCTTTGTGGGAGAAGCTGGGAAACCGTGAAGGGATATTCCATTGCCGGATCGAGATCTACCAGCAGGAGGGAAAACACAGTCAAGCCGGAAGGCTTTATCTGGAAAGAAGGAAATACGAGGAGGCCATTCAGTGCTTCAGGAAAGCCTCGGATTACAGGACGATTGCCGAGATCTACCTGAAGCATCTGAAAAATCTCCGGGAGGCTGCGGTTCATTTCGAACAATCTCATGATTTCGAGAAAGCTGCCGGACTCTACTGCCGGTTAAAGTCCCAGGAGAAGGCTGCCGAGCTTTTCTGGAGGAGCGGCAACTTCAAGAAAGCCGAAAATCTATGGAAAAGAACAGGGAACGCAAACCGCCTGCTGGCTCTCTACGAAAAGACCGGACAACACGAAAAAATGCTCAAGATTTATGAAGATCAGAAAAACTTTGATAAGGCGATAAAATGTTTGAAAGCGATGAAGGATAAATGCCGTATCGCTCAAGAGGCCGAGACGCTGTTCTCCAGGCGAAAATACTTTCAGGCTTTGGCTAGGTTCTTCGCCCTGGATAATCACAAGAGGACGGCCGAGTGTTATCTCCATCTGAAAAACGACGAAGAGGCGATCAGGCATTTCAAGCTTGCGGGTGACTTTGACTCGGCAGGGAAGGTTTATCAGAAGATCAAAGATTACAAAAGCGCTCTGGAAAGCTTCCTGAACTCGGAGGAAGACAAGAAAGAGGGCTATCCTCTGACGAAACAACTGGTCAAAAAGATCTCGGACAGCCGGTGGACCTACACACTCGGCTATGACCTCTTCAAGAGAGAGAGGTACTGCGAGGCCGCTGTCCTGTTTTCCACATTCCGCAATACATATCCTGAAGTGGGAGTCTGCTATGTCTTCCTGAAGGAAGAGAAAAAAGCTTTTCAAGCCTGGAAAAAGATCACGCATTCGATAGATTATGAGAGGATCGCCGACATTTGCCTCTCCGTGGGAGCTGTGGGAGCCGGGGCGAAGTTTTTCTTAAGCCATCAGCAGGAGGTGTTAACCAGTTACACCTGGACTCAGGCTCTGAATTTAAAGAAAAACAGTATCTTAAGCTTTATGGATATTTATTTTACGAAAAACCCCAATCCCGACGAGATGCGCCTTTGGGGAAATTTTTTGGGCAAACTCGATTTCAAAGGGGAAGTCTGGGAGAAGACTCTGTCTTATCTGGAGAGGGGCGGGGACTACAATTTTCTTATGGAATATCTGAATAGACTCAAATTCTTCAATATAACGGCATTTAAGGCCATTTCGAAAAGATGGAGAAGGGAAATTCCGGAGCTGACAAGATCAGAGGGCTGGGAAGGTTTAGCCATCCGGCGCTTCTTTCTTGATAAAGCCGATGAATTCAATAAAATCATTCCCAGAATAAAGATCCATGCCCATAATTATGCGCTTTATCTTGCCGGGGAAAAAGAGTATTACGAGATGGGCATTTCCTGGTGTTCAAAAAACAATCTTCTCCATGAAGCCGGAAGGATTCTTTCCAGGTGGGGGAGATATGAAAGGGCTGCGGATATTTTTGAGAGAAGCGGGAATCTGAGCAAAGCAGCCGCATATTATTCCCTTGCCCATAAAACCGAAAAAGCCGCTATGCTTTATGAGAAATTGAAGAGTTTTTCCATGGCGGGTGATGCTTATTATAAGAACGGAGATTATCGGAATGCCTTGAGGATGTATGAGATGCAGACGCCTCCAAACAAGAAAAAAATCGCCAAAACATGCGAGAAACTGGGAGATTTTGCCAGGGCCCTTACGCTGTGGAAAGAGACCGGGGATAAGAAGGCTATAGAAAAGTGCACGGGGAAATGGGAAAAGACAAAGCAAAAGGAACTCCAACTCCCCTCATCCGAATGAGGCAATCGAAAATAATATCTGCTCCTCCTGGGTCCAGGGCAAGGGATGGCCTCTTTGATTTAAGGAATAGGAAAACTAATAAGCCTCAATTTCGGCAAGTAATTCAGAGATAAGTTCTTTTACGG
>CAZKEW010000117.1:0-7272 GCA_964551885.1 uncultured Eubacteriales bacterium | reverse complement strand
CTTTAGCGAGGACGGACGGGGACGCGCCGTGACAGGACCCGCACTCAGAAAACTGCTTGATATTCACGGAGTTTGGGATGCTTACGGCATAACGATGTCAATTGACTTTCTGGGAGGCCAAAAATATAATCTCTCAGGTATTGCCGGGATAAAAGGAAGAGCCCATGTCATCCCAGGAAAAAAAGGATCATCCTCTGGAACATCTGGAGAAGGCGGCTCGCTTGGGCCCGACTTTTTTCTTTCAAGGAGAGATCGCGGGAAAAGAAGACCTCGTGGTGCAGGGACAATGCCAGGGAAAAATAAACTTGCCGGAAAATGACCTTCTCATCACCGAGCAGGGGAAAATAGAAGCAGAGATTCACGTCAGGAATGTCACCGTTAGAGGAGAAGTCACCGGGAATATTCATGCTTCGGGCAGGATTGTCATCGAGAAAACCGGCCGGATGAAGGGCGACCTCTCTGCTTCCCTTATCTCCATCGAGGATGGAGCGCAGTTCAAGGGAAGCGTTAAAATACTCGACAAAAAATAGGCAAAAGCCCTCCTTCTGCTATAATAAGACCGATGAAGAAATTCGAGCTCCGTTCTGAATTCGAGCCCAAGGGAGACCAAGTCAAGGCCATCGAAGCTCTTACGGAAAGCATCAGCAAAGGGAACATCCACCAAGTCCTCATGGGAGTGACGGGGTCAGGGAAGACTTTCACTATGGCGAACGTTATCGAGAATGTGCAGAAGCCCGTGCTCGTCATCTCCCATAACAAAACTTTGGCCGCCCAGCTCTACCAGGAATTCCGCCGTTTTTTTCCTCATAATGCGGTCGAGTATTTCGTCAGTTATTATGATTATTACCAGCCCGAAGCCTATATCCCTGCCAGCAACACCTACATCGCCAAAGAGGCCACTATCAACGACGAGATCGACCGGATGCGGCTCTGCGCCACGAACTCTTTGTTCCAGAGAAGGGATGTCATCATCGTTGCTTCTGTGTCCTGTATCTACGGCATCGGCGCGCCTCAGACCTATTATTCCATGAGCTTCAGCCTGGCCAAAGGCCAGACCATCTCCCGGAAAAAAATCCTCGAGGGCTTTGTCGGCATGCAGTACGAGCGGCAAGAGGCGGAATTCAAACGCGGAACGTTCCGCCTGCGCGGGGATATCATCGATATCTTTCCTTCCTATGAGGACTTTGCCTACCGGGTCGAGCTCGAGGAAAACAGAATCACTGCTATCTCCTCCATCGACCCCCTCCTGGGCAAAATCATCGAGGCTTTTGATCAAATCATCATCCACCCGCGGACCTTCTTCTCCACACCCCATGATGTCCTGACTTCCGCCATTGCCGGAATTGAGAAGGAGCTCGCAGAAAGGGTCGATTTTTTCAAGAAACAGGGCAAAATCATCGAGGCCGAAAGGATCGAGGAGAGGACTTTATTCGACCTGGAGATGCTCCGGGAATTCGGCTACTGCCCCGGCATCGAAAACTACTCCCTCTACCTCAGCGAGCGTCGGCCCGGCGAACCTCCCTACACTCTCCTTGATTATTTTCCCCAAGATTTTTTGACTATTATCGATGAGTCCCACGTCACCGTCCCCCAAATCGGCGGGATGTACCAAGGCGACCGCTCGCGAAAACTGACTTTGATCGAGCACGGATTCCGGCTGCCTTCGGCTCTGGACAATCGGCCGTTCAACTTCAAAGAGTTCGAGACCCGGACCCGCCAAACCCTCTACGTCTCAGCAACCCCCGGCCCCTATGAGCTGCGCAAAGTGGGCCGAAAGGTCGTCGAGCAGATCATCCGGCCCACGGGGCTAACAGACCCGGAGATCGAGGTGCGTCCGGTGAAAGGCCAGGTCGATAACCTGATGGGCGAAATTTCGAGCCGGGCCCGGAAAAATGAGCGGACTCTGGTGACAACTCTGACCAAGAGAATGGCCGAAGACTTGACTCGGTACTACCATGAGCTCGGCCTGCTGGTGCGTTACCTGCATTCGGAGATTGATACGCTCGAAAGGGTCAACATTTTAAGAGACTTGCGCAAAGGAAAATTTGATGCGCTCATCGGTATTAATCTTCTCCGGGAAGGACTGGATTTGCCCGAAGTTTCGCTCGTGGCCATTCTGGATGCCGACAAAGAAGGCTTTCTCCGCTCAGACATCTCGCTTATCCAGACGTTCGGCCGGGCAGCCAGGAATGTTTCCGGCAAAGCCATCCTTTACGCCGACACCATCACCGACTCTATGGAAAAGGCCATCGCCGAGACGGCGAGGCGCCGCGAGATCCAGCAGGAGTACAACCGCAACAATAAGATTACGCCTCAATCCATCACCAAGCGGATAGATGAAGTCCTGACCAGTGTTTACGAAAGAGATTACCTGGATTACACTCGGATCTCCGAAGAGAAGGATATTTATCTCTCACCCCAGAAAAGGAAGCAGAGGCTGGATGAGCTCGAGAAATTAATGAAAGAGGCCGCCAAAAACTTGGAGTTCGAGAAAGCCGCCCGGCTGCGCGACGAGCTCACCAAACTGAAGAAGAGAGAGCTGGAACTCGGGCTTTAATACGCCATGAAAGAAGCGCTCAAGGCAAAACTCGACCTTCTCCCTGATAAGGCAGGCATCTACTTTTTTAAGAATGAGAATGGCGAGATCATCTATATCGGCAAAGCGCGTTCCTTGAGGGACAGAGTGAGGTCCTACTTCCTGCCGACCTCAGACTTCAAGGTCAGCAACATCATCTCCGAAACTGCAGACATCGACTTTATCCTCACCGGATCCGAGAGAGAGGCGGCTTTTTTGGAGAACAATTTCGTCCAGAGATACCAGCCCAAATTCAACCTCAGGCTCAAAGACGACAAGAGTTTCCCCTATCTCAAATTGACTGTCGCAGAGAAGTTTCCCTCCGTCTCTCTGACGCGAAAAGTCGAGCCCGACGGCGCTAAATATTTTGGCCCCTTCAGCCCGGCTTCCCAAGCCCGCAAAACAATCCATCTGCTGAACAAATATTTCGGGATAAGGGCATGTGAGGAGAGCATTCCCGGCAAGCGCCCAAGGCCCTGCCTGGAATACGACCTCAAGCTTTGCTCTGCGCCTTGCGTCGAATATTCCAGAGAAACGGAATACCGTGTGAATGTCAATAATGCCCTTCTTTTTTTGGAAGGGAAAACCGAACGACTCTTAAAAATCCTTAGGCAAAGGATGAACGAGGCGGCGGAGCGCCAGGATTTCGAGCAGGCCGCCCATTGGCGAGACCTCATCCGCACCATCGAGCATATTAAGGAGCGGCCGAAGGTGATCTCTGTATCACTTGAAAATATTGATATTTTTGGGCTGGCCCGAGAAAAGGACAAAGTTTACCTATATGTTTTTTTCATGAGAAGAGGGAAAGTCAGCGAAGCCGAAGAAATGGTCCTCCGGGAAAAAGAGGATATGCCCGCTGAAGAGGTTCTCTCGCATATTCTTAAGAACTTTTACGAAAAAGGCGAAGACATTCCGGATAAGATTTTTCTGCCCATTCTCCCCTCTTCTGACAGGGAACTGCGTGACTGGCTCTCGGCGCACACAGGCAAAAAGGTCAGGGTTTCTGTGCCTCAAAAAGGCAAAGATAAGAAATTGATCGAGCTGGCCAACCGGAATGCCGAAATTCTTTTGAAGAAGAAGCGGGAAGAATTGCCCTCATTGGAAGAACTGGCGAGAATAATCGGCCTGGAAGCGCCGCCTCTGAGGATTGAGGGATTCGACATCTCCAACACAGGAGGAGACGAATCCGTGGGGTCGCTTGTCGTCTTTGAGAAAGGCCGGCCCAAGAAGGATGAGTATAGGAAATACAGGATCAAGACTGTTGCAGGACCAAATGATGTCGCCAGCCTGCAGGAAGTCGTCCACAGGCGTTACTCCAGAATTCTTGAAGAAGGACAAAAACTTCCCGACCTCGTCCTGGTCGATGGCGGAAAGGGACAGCTTCATGCCGCAGAAACAGCCCTCCGCAGTATGGGGCTCGGCGATGTCCCGCTTGTTTCGTTGGCCAAGAAAAAAGAGATTATTTTCACTCGAGGCGAAAAAGAGGGTATTCGCCTGGACCGCACATCCCCTGCTTTAAAACTCCTGCAGTTCATCCGTGATGAGGCCCACCGGTTTGCCATATCCTTCCACCGGCAGCGCCGAGAAAAAAAGAGCTTTGCTTCAGAGCTCAGCGGAATTCTGGGTTTGGGCGAAAATCGGAGAAAAGCCTTGTTATCCCGGTATCGAAGCCTCGAGCAGATCAAGCGAGCCCCGCTCGAGGAACTAGCGGCCATCGTCGGGGGCAAGATTGCCAGAATATTGAAGGAGGAGGAGAATGATTACGGGCATCGGGATTGATTTCATCGAAGTGGATCGGATCAAAAAGCTCGCCGAAAAGAGTCCCCGCTTTCTCGAAAAGATTTTCACTCCTGTGGAAATTTCCTATTGTTCAAAAAAGAAAAACAAATACCAGAACTTTGCCGCCCGGTTTGCCGCCAAAGAGGCTTTTTTTAAAGCTTTAGGAAAAAGAGTGCATTGGAAAGACGTAGAGCTGGTCAACCTGCCTTCAGGGAAACCCCGCCTGGAATTCAAAGGCGCTCAAAAGCGGCCCTTTACCCGGGCGCATGTCTCTGTTTCTCACCTAACGGAGCATGCCATGGCCATGGTTATCCTAGAAAAATAGCTTGATGACAAATCTGAGCTGGCCCAGCTCCCAATCAGGTTTTTAACGCCGTTTCCTCAACGCTCTTCTCGGCGGCTGCGGAACTCCGCATGGCTGTTTTGAGCATCAAAGGATGTCTCCATCCTCCATCGCACTTCCGCACTATCTTCTCGTGCTCAAACATCCTCGCCGCCCTCAAAACAGGGTGCCCTCGAACAGCATTTCGGGAAGGCTAAACCTTCTCTGGTCGCTTCAGCCAGCCCAGATATGTGTGGGAAAATGAAAATCAATAAAAAAATATAAATCTCACAATAAAGCTGGCGATTAAAGCTGCCATTATACTCAAACCCGCCGCTAGGAAGGCCACTTTTCTCCCCATCTCCTTCCAGAGAACGGCAAAAGTAGAAAGACAAGGAATGAAAAAGCTGACGAATACGGTGAAAACCATAATTTGTTCCCGCGAAATGACGCTCAACAGATTTTTATAATCCACCCCCAGCGCCTGGAGCATCATCAGCAGGGAGAGTTCCTTCCTCAAAAACCCAAAAACAAGAGTTATGCCCAACTCCTGAGGAAGCCCCAGGCCGTGGACGACGAGGGGCGAAAGAAGCGCGTTGAAGATTTTATCGAAAGCAAACAATTGGAGCAAGCTCAAAACAACGCTTCCGCCGATGAGGATCGGCCAGGCGAATTTCAAGAATGATTTGAGCTGAAGATATGTCTTGTTAAGCATATTTTTCAGGGACGGCAGTTTGAGCGTGGGAATTTCCAGGATGAGTCCTGGGGAAGGATCTTTGAAGAAAAAGGTTAAAATCCGGCCGATCCCAGCCACGAGCAGGATATTAAAAACATAAAACCCAAGCGCCCACACCGGGCCCAGATAAAAAGCGACGAGCGCCAAAATAATCGTCGTTCGGGCCGCGCACGGGATGAAAGGAATCAGCAGGGAGGTGATGATCCGGTCTCTCTGGGATTCCAGAATCCGGGTGGACATGATGGCCGGGACATTACAACCAAATCCGAGCATAAACGGAGACACGGATTTTCCGTGGAGACCGATGCGGTGCATAAAAGTATCGAGGAGGAAGCCCGCTCGTGCCAAATAGCCTAAATCCTCCAAAAAAGACATAAGGAAAAGAAGCGGGAGAAAATAGGGCAAAACAATGGCGATACCTCCCCCTATTCCCTGGAGAAGGCCATCCGCCAGATGAAATAACAGGCCGGAGCCTAAAAGCCCTGAGAAAAAGCTCCTCACGCTGCCCAAAGGCCGGAGCAGAATTGCTTCCAGGGGGTTTCCTATCTTAAAAATGAGGAAAAAAAAGCCCAGAAAAATGGCCGCTAAAAGAGGATATCCGAGAATAGGATGCATTAAGATGTCATCCAGACGCTTGTCCCAGCTCAGGTGTCTCCCCCTCTCGACGCGGCTGCTCTGCTCAGAAATCTTGAGGGCCAGGTGGTGGCGCTCGGCGGCGATCACCTCATAGGCTGGAGCGCGGCGTTTTTCCTCGATGTTTTGTTTAGCCCGGTCGAGGTCTTTTTTGAGAAGAGGGTTGATCTCTTCAAGGACTTCGCAGCAAAACGTCTGGTTCGCCTCGATCAGCTTGACGGCTGTGAACTTTCTGTTAGCAACGATCAAAAAATCGGGAGGAATTTTTTTCGCTAAGACGTCGACTTCGTCCTCCACATCCTGCGACCAGCGGGGCGAGGATACAGGGCAGCTCTCGTCCAGGCAGTGATAGGCGGCCTCCAGAAGCTCCTTGATTCCCCGGCCGTGCAACGCGATGGTCGGGATAACCTTGACGCCGAGTCTCTCCTCTAGCTTCGCCGAATCAACCTTCACGCCCTTTTTCTCAGCCAGGTCAACCATATTCAGGGCCACAATCATCGGGTATTCAAGCTCGAGGAGCTCCAGGGTCAGCTCGAGGCTCCTCCCTAAGATGGAGGCATCAACTACATTGACGATAAGGTCCGGTTTTTCCTGGAAAAGATGGGTCAGGACGACTTTTTCGGTAGGCTCGGAAGGGTTAAGGGAATATGTTCCCGGCAAATCGATGATATTGAGAAGGCGGCCCTCGATGTTCACTTTGCTGTGTGTGTGCTTGACTGTCGTACCGGGAAAATTGGATGTTTCGGCTTTATGGCCTGCCAGGGCGTTGAAGAGAGTGCTCTTTCCACAGTTGGGCTGCCCGATAAAGACGATGAATGGGAAATTATTATTCATTAGGTAAAACTTCAACGAGGATCTTTTGGGCGATCCCTCGGCCCAAAGCTACGCTGGTATCTGAAGTCAAGTTATTGATCAAGAGAGGCCCGTGGAAAATTCCTTGCGAATTTACTTCGATGAGATCGCCGGCATGGAAGCCCAAGGCGAACAGCCGCCGGCGCGCTCCCTCTCCTCCGCGGATGGACACGATCTTCAACTGCCGACCTCGGGGCGCCTGGATCAAACTCATCATGGTTTCGGGCTCTTCTTTTAATATTTAGCTGCGAATGATTCTCAATATCATCAATTCAATGATACCCGAAATCAACAAAAAAATCAATGGCTCGTCCGTCATCGCGAGGAACGAGGTGACGAAGCAATCTCAACTTAACAGACTTAGATTGCTTCGCT
>CAZKEW010000116.1:0-7281 GCA_964551885.1 uncultured Eubacteriales bacterium | reverse complement strand
GTATAGGGATGTAGAGAAGTTCCCTCACCGATTGGGTCAGCGAATGGGAAAGGCTCTTATCCGTCCCTTTGATAAAAATAGCCCAGATGATCAAGCTTGCTGCTGGGATAAGAAATAAACTCAAAGATCCCAGGAGCAAGAGAAAAGGAAGAATAAGAAGGGCGCTCCGGAACCCAAAATTCTTGAGGATGCGAGAGGTCAGCAGAATAGTGAAAAGATAAGATATGATGAGAATTCCCAGATAAAAAGAGGCGAAAAATGAGGTCAGGGCATCTTTTTCGGCATAAACCATTTTAGCGACGGTTTTGAATTGAAAATCGACAAGGTTAGAGACAATAATGGCGGACACCATCATCCCGCTTAAAAGGAGCAAATAGCGATTCTCTTTTAGAGCCAAAAAACTCTGGACAATGCCGATTTTCTCTTTTTTCTTCTCAGGCTTAGCCCTTACGTCTTCTTTCATTTCGTGCGGGACAAAACGAGGCACAACAAAGATGATCAAAACACAAAAGGCAAGGATGAGAGGACAGGACAAAATGAGATTTTCCGTCCCTAATCTGACCGGCAGAAACCGGGCGACGAGAGAACCGGCGATTCCCCCTAAGAGTCCGCCACTGACAAAAAACCCAACGCGCCTTTTGGCCTCGCGGGGATTAAAGAGGTCGTTAATAAGAATCCAAAATTGCGTAATAGACGTGACTAAGAATATATCAACCCAGGACCATAAAAGAAAAAAAATCCCAGACCAAGGATCTGGCCGCCGCACGAGGAGCCAAAAAACCACGCTGCTCACGATGAAGAATCCCAAACTTAGCGATATATAGAGGGACCTCCTCATCCTCTGCAAAAGCCGGGAATTTATGGAGACGGCCAAGGCCATCAAAATAGCTGTCAAAAGAAAGGCATGGGGCAGCCTGTCTTTGCCCAGCTTGTCCATGAAAAGGGACTCTTTAACCGGTTTGATGATGTAGATGGAAAACGTGATTAAGGAAAAGTAAAAAAACATAAGAAAAGCGAGCTCTCTTCCTTCCGTTTTTCTGCCCTTTATCATTCTGACCTTGTCCTTTCAGCAAAACTGGCCAACAGGCCTTGACATCTCTTCAGCCGTTCTTCTAAGGAAAGATCTTCGACCAGGGGAAAAACGATGTCTCTTATCTCTCTCTCCAGGGTGGTATCCAGGAGTTCGATGGCATAGGCGACTGAATCCTTCGTTCCTGCCTTGAGATTTTGGCAAGCTTTGGCGATATCCTCATGCGGATAGATGAGCCCGAGAAGCTTGAAGATATTCTCCAGGATATGAGCCTGCACCTTCTCCCATTTCTGATTTATCTCATTCTTTTCTTCCTCCCGTTTCTTATCAAAAGAAGCGATTAGATTCTGACAATAATTCGCGATCTCCCTGTAGATTTTGGATGTTACGACTTCTTCGGGAAAGCGAATTTCGGTGTTCACCGTCCGAATCCTGTCCAAACCGTCGATGATCTCCGCAGCCAACTCCCCTTCAGCCTCAGCCAATTCCCAGCTTAAGAAATCAGCCGCGTCTTGATTGCCGATCCGGGCCAAAACAGAAGACACAGGCTTCCGGATTTCAAGGTCTTCAGCCTTATCTCCGAGATAATCGGCCAGAGTGCCGACAATTTTTGGTCCATACTTGGCCAGAGCAGCCATGGCATCTTCCCGAAGAACAGGGGTATGGAGCTTCTGGACCAAGGAAGGGACAGATTCTCTCCGCTTCAAAGCCGCAGCGCTCTCGACGGCGTAATGGCTCACCTCCGGCGATTCATCAGCCAGGAGGTCCTCGAGCCTCTCTACTAGCGGGGCTTCGGGGTTCATCAAGCCTATTGCTTTAGCCGCTTCCATCCTGGCTATTTTGCTCTCTTTGCCGCTCTCGTCCATGGTCTTTTCGATATAGCTCTTCATAACCTCTTGGTAAGAATCCAAGGACATGATTTCTTCGACTTCTTTTTTCAAGACCTCATCGTCCAAATAATCATCCGTCTGAGGGCCTAAACCCGTTTCACTCTGTTCGAAGAGCGTCCCCAAGGAAGCCGCGCGAATCTCATCCGTCTTGTAGGAGATGAGTTTTTTGATCTCCGGAGTCAGCTTGTCCTGCTTGATGAGGTCATAAAGATGCATGGCATACAGGACGGAGCTCCGGTCTTTGCTCTCCAGGGTGTCAAAAACGAGTTTGGTGTAATCCACGTCCATTTTGGCGGCCACGAGGCGATCAGCCCTTTCATACTTCAACTCCAATTTCTCTTTGACAATATTGGTATAGCCACGACCGACCTTCAGATTAAGAAAAATCCAGCCTGAGATAATGAACATAACAACAAGGCTGATATATCTTATTTCCAAGCCTTCGGGGGCAATCAACAAGATAACCACGATGATGACCGCGCCAACCCCTTTGGCAAATCTGTTGAGAAACATGTCAATGAAAATCTTCGACTTGTATTTTTGTTCCACTGAGATAGGGATGTAGAGGAGTTCCCTTACAGACTGGTTGAGGGAATAGGCCAGACTTTTATCGCTGGCTTTGATGAGGATAGCAGGCACTATGCTTGCAAACACCATAACGCCAATTCCTGCCGAGCCGAGAAGCAAGATCAGAGGATAAAACAAGAGGGTGAGGCGGATGCCGTAGCGTTTGATGATATTGCTCGTCAGCAGAAGCTGGAGAAGAAAAGCAAAGGCCATCGTCCCGGCATTGAAATAGCCAAAAAAAGAAGTCATCTTGGGCCCGGTTAAGACCTTGTTGGAGACAATACTGTTGAATTGAAAATCGATCAAGGTCGAGACCACCAAAGTGATCATCACAATGCCGCCCAGAAGTTTTAGATAAGGGCTCTGCTTAACCGTCTCCCAGGCGTCCCGGAAACCTGATCTGGCTTGTTTCTCTGACTTCTCTATCTTTTTGGCGGCTTCCCTCTCAGCCTCGGGCTCAGCCTTTTTCTGCTTCGCAAAAATAGAAAGGACGATCAGGATGCCTAGGGAAAGCATCCCGGCCGCTATAAGGAGAAGGAAGCCCGAGGCCTTTGTCTTGGCCAAAGACCCTGCCATCATTCCTCCTAAGATGGCTCCGAGCTGGCCTCCGCTGCCGATGAACCCGATCAGCCTCTTGGCCTCGCGCGGGTTGAAGACATCATTGACCAGAATCCAGAACTGAGTGACGAGGACGATGGCGAAGATATTGGCCCAGACCCAAAAAACCACAGGCACCCATCGCCAATCGTGCCGAAAGAGCCACCAAAAAAGGCAGATGTTAAGGAAAAAGAAAACAAGGCTGGAGATAATCAGAGCGCGTCGAGGAATCTTCACTTGAAGCCGGGAATGGAAGTTGACGATAAACCCCATCAGGAGGGCAGTCAGAAAATAGGCCAGAGGAAGGTTCTGGTCACCCATCCTTTCAAGATAGCTGGAATTCCGGATCGGCTTGATGATGTAATAAGGAGCGGTGATCAAGAAAAAGTAAAGGAAGAAGAAGACAGCAATGACTTCTTCGCCGGGCTTAAGGTCAACAATCCGGGAAAGGATATTGTGCAGGCGATTCTTCGCCATGGAATGATTCTAACTTAAGCGGAGCGCCAGGACAATTTTTTAAAAAAAGCTTTTCAGCGCCGAATCCTCGTCCTCAAAGATGTCCAGGACTTTGGTCAGCATTGTCACTTGAAAGATGAGGTAGAGCTTCTTGGAAATCTTGACGATCTTCAGCTTCCCGCCCAGGTTGTGCGTAGAAATATAGCTGGCCAGGATCTCGCCGACGCCGAAGCTGTCGATGAATTCGACCTGCTCAAAATTCAGGAGAATCTTCCTCTTGCCCGAGTCGAGCTGGTTCTTGACGAGCTGGTGGAGGGTGACGTCGGTAATATCGGACCTTCTGATTTCTCCCTCTACATCAAAGATGATGACATCGTTCTTTTCTCGTGAGCTTATTTTCATGGCGTCCTTTCCTCTCTCCATATTCCAAACTTGGGTCCGTGAAGCTCTACGGCCTTATCATTAACTATTATCAGAAGAAAAAAACAAAGTCAATAAGGACTGAGAATCCCAAATTTGCCGATAGAAAAATGTCATCACGAGCGAAGCGTGGTGATCCGATCCCTTGGATCGTCCCGAGCACGGCGAGGGATCTCACCGTATGAGTTTGAGATCGCCACGGCATCTTCGATGTCTCGCGACGACTTCGTCGGATTGCCGCGCCCCGTTCGGGGACTCGCAATGACACGAAAGTCGACGACTTCTGTTTCTATTGGCAATTTTGGGGAGAATCCAAGATTGCCGTGCCTTTCTAGGCTCTCCTCCCAGAGTTTTTTTTCATAGGCCAAGAGCTCCTTGAACCGGGGACCATCCCGCAGCTTAAATCCTGAACCCTTTTCTTCTTCTCAATCCTGCTATGGCGCCGGCTTTTTCGCTCTCCGTCACCCTGAAAAAGGCCAAATGAATGACTTTTTCTTCGACAACAAGCGCTGAACCGACCATGAGCTTCCCCTCGAAACGGTAATCGTGGCCTTTTCCTACAGATTCATAACGCTTCTCGCTGCACTCTTCGATCTCATTTAAAAAGGCCTTGGCTTTGGCTGAATCCGGCGCCGGTGCATTCTCAGCTTTCTCAAGAATGGCATCCATGGCATAGCTTTTTACGAGCTTCTCGTGAAGCATCGTGTAGGCTTTTTCGTGAGAGATAAAATCGAACCCCACGACCTCGCCGCCCAAGAAGACAAGCATTCCTTTCTGTTTCGGGTTGTTTTTGAAAGCTTCGAGGTAAGAATCAAGGTCCTTTTTTTTGGCCTCAAAGACATCCTTCATTGCGCCGGTCTGGGAGCGAACGTCAGCCTCTGCGGACATCTTATGAATCGTATCCCAGACTGTCCCTTGGTCAGAACGATATTCACGCGATGTCTCGAGCGAAGAAGCCACTGTCTGGGCCTTCGTCGCCCTTAGCTTTGGGGACATGACAGTCCCTGAATCATGGAATTTATCAGACACATAGGACCATCTCCCCTGCTCCGTGCAACTCACGGGTATGACTGTCTCTGATTTCTCTTTGAGCAAGATGGTGGTATTCAGCACCCTATTTTGCTTGGCGCCCACAAGCTCCTCTCCATCAAGGAGGAGCACAGCCACCTCGGCGCTATTGCTAACTTTCAGTTCAGGCACAGACCCGCTCTGGCTGACCTCTGTAATTTTCAGCACGTTTTTTTCCAGAGCTTCTTTCAAAGTCAGGTACTCAGAAGACTCATTCAAAGACGTTAAGATAGGGATCACTCCCATATTTTTGAAGGCTTGGATCTCTCCCAACTCAAAGCTGTCGAGATATTTTTTGACAATCGGGTCCATTTTTTCCCCTTCCTTAGAAATTTTTATGCTTTTCCATTCTAAAAGAAAGTCTATTTTAACTATTATATATCTTTTTTAATATTTGTCCTGCCTTTTTTTTTATGAGCTGCACTCTCCTCAGATTCTGGAAAATGTGCCGCCTAAATATGGCTTGGCATAATTATTGCATCAGCGCTAATCTGGGAGACATCCCTTAAAGCGCCTCCCCCTGATGAAACGAAATGACCCAGAAACGAGTTTAATATTTAAAAGAGAGCATTAGTTCAGGGAATAAAAAGCTGAACCAAATTGTATATTCAATGAGGTCATTTTTAATGCCATGAAAAGAGAATATTTTCCTTATGACCAAGCTGACCGGCCCTTTCACGAGGGGCTGGATGAGGAAGAAGATTTTGATCACCTCATGGATGCTATGGCAGATAAAATAAGATTCCTCATTAAGCCGAATCAGCAAAGCACCGAGGTTATTCCTTCTGAAGAAACGGTTACACGCATTGATCCTGTAAAACTCTATCTGAAGGACATGGGTAGCATTTCGCTTCTCACCAGGGAAGGCGAGATCGCCTTAGCCAAACAAATCGAAAGAGGCAGAAAAATCACCCTCAAAGCTGCCGCCAAGACAACCCTTTTGACAAACGAAATTTTGGACTTGGGAGAGAGAGTTAAGGAAAACGCTGCCGTCATTCCGGGTTTATTCGATTGCGGTGAAGACCTGGACAGGGAAAAACTCAAGGCCAAGAAAAAAGAAATTCTCGCTACCATAAAGAAACTCAGGGACCTCTGTTCCCTCTTAGAACTGATCCCTCCTCGAAAAAAATTTTGGGTGGCCCGCGGGCGACTCATCATCAAAATGATTCATCTGATCAAAGGGCTGAGCATTCGTCCTTCCCGCTGGGAGATGATGGTCGATAATCTGAGTAGCAGGCTCCGAGCTTTCTGCGAGCTGGCTGAAACCAAGGAAGAGTTAAGCCTTAGCCTAAAAAAGAATAAAAATCGTGAAGAAAAGGATAATCTGAGACGGAAGCTTGGAGAGACCAACAGACTCCTCAGAAAAGCCTGTGAAGAGACCGGCATCACTCCTCGGCAATCGAGAGATATCCTAAAGGAAATGAGCCTAGGAAAACAACTCCGCGACCGGGCGAAAAAAGACCTGGTGGAAGCCAACCTTAGGCTTGTGGTTTCTATCGCCAAAAAATATTCCCATCGGGGTCTCAGTTTCCTGGATTTGGTCCAGGAAGGGAACATCGGGTTGATGAAGGCTGTCGACAAATTTGATTACCACAGGGGATATAAATTTTCCACTTATGCCACCTGGTGGATTAAACAAGCCGTCACCCGCACGATCGCCGACCAGGCCAGGACCATAAGAATTCCCGTACACATGCTGGAGACAATGAGTCGGTTAAAAAAGGTCAACCGAGCTTTTGTCCTGGAAAAAGGCAGAGAACCCGCTCCTGAAGAGTCGGCGAAAATGATGCGCCTTTCTGTGGCCAAGGTCAGAGACATCATGAGAATTTCTCAGGAGGCTGTCTCGCTCGATGCTCCTGTGGGCGACGAAGAGGCCCCATTAGGCGAATTCATCGAAGACAAAAACAGCCCTTCGCCTGAGGAGGCCGTCATTCAGAGCAACTTGCGGGAACAAATCGAGCGGGCGCTTGACAGCCTCACTGAAAGAGAAGCTGGGGTTTTAAAGATGCGTTTTGGCTTGATGGACGATAGAGAACATACCCTGGAAGAAATAGGCGAAGCCTTCAAAGTGACTCGCGAGAGAATCCGTCAGGTTGAAGCCAAGGCTTTGCGAAAATTAGAAAGCTCCGGCAATAACGGCAGGCTCAGGTCATTCATCTCTTAGGGGATGCTCTTAGGGGACGTTTTCTAAGGGGACACCGTGCAATTCCCGCAAAATCTTGTATCCGCAGATTCTCAAACCGGCATTTCGGG
>CAZKEW010000115.1:0-7297 GCA_964551885.1 uncultured Eubacteriales bacterium | reverse complement strand
AGAAAAAAGAAAAGAAGTAAAAATCAGGCAGGAACGGTCCAAAGCCCCGTTTTGAAAAAAGTCATCGCTGAGACTGTTCAGGCCAGGACGCCGCGGCGAAAAAGGCCGCTGCTGGCCGTTAGCACGGCTGCCGTTGTCGTCATTGCCGCGTCCATCGTCTGGCAATTTCTCATCCCTCGAGCTAAGATCAAAAAAGACAGTAACTCAAACGTCCTGCTGGTGACCCTCGACACCACCAGAGCGGATAGGCTCGGGTGCTACGGGTATCCAAGGGCGAAGACGCCAAATCTCGATTCATTGGCCGCCAAAGGCGTCCGCTTTCAGAATGTCTACTGCCAAGCGCCCTTGACCACCCCTTCCCATTGCTCAATCCTCACCGGCACTTATCCGCTTTATCATCAGGTCCGCAACAACGGCTCCTATGCCCTCTCCTCCGAGATGGTGACGCTGGCCGAAGTCCTGAAAAACAAGGCTTTCGAGACGGCGGCCTTTGTCGGCTCTTTTACCGTGGATTCCCGTTTCGGGCTCGACCAGGGTTTTGCCGTCTATGACGACAACTTCGCCGCCGGACAGGCCTTCAAAGCCTTGAACTCCGAGAGAAAGGCGGACAAGGTGTTTGAATCTTTCGCCCGCTGGCTGAACAAGACTCCGAGCCGACCTTTTTTCTGCTGGGTTCACTTTTTCGACCCTCATCTTCCTTATAACCCGCCCGCGCCCTTTAACGAGGACTTCGCCGACAGCCTCTACGACGGCGAGATCGCCTACATGGATCAGTATGTGGGCCGAATCATCGATGCCCTGCGGGCCAAAGATCTCCTGCCAAGGACTCTCGTCGTCCTGGCCGGAGACCACGGCGAGGCCTTCGGAGAGAAAGTCGAAGCCGGCCACGGCGTCTTTCTCTATGACGGAACCATGAAAGTCCCCCTCATCTTTTATGCCGAGAATCATCTTCCCGCCGGCCTGGTTATCAAGCCGCGGGTTAGGCTCATCGACATCACGCCCTCCATTCTGGATCTGCTCAACATCCCGGTCCCTGAGGAAGTCCAGGGGACAAGCCTTTTGCCCTTTATGAGCGGAAAGAAGAAGGACGACCTCAGCTCGTACATCGAGACGTATTTCCCCCGGGAAAATTACGGCTGGTCGGAACTCGTCGGGCTGGTGGACGGCGATTGGAAATACATCAAGGCGCCCAAGGAAGAGCTTTACAACCTCAAAGCCGACCCCGAAGAGATGAAAAATGCCATGAGCAAGGATAACAAGGTAGCGATAGAAAAGAGGGCCAAGCTTGAGGATGCCATAGCGAAATATTCATCCGGGATTAAATCGGAAAAAAAAGAGCTTACTGCGGAAGAGAAGGAAAAACTGAGGTCTCTGGGCTATTTGTCTCAGTCGACGGGGGCTCCTCAAGGGCCGCTCCCCGACCCCAAAGATATGGTCGAAGAGCTGCGGATGAATCAGCAGGCGGAGATCCATGAGTTCGAGGAAAACTACGCCGAGGCGGCCAAGGTCTACGAAAAAATCCTATCCCTACGCCCCGAGAATCCGACGAATTACATCAACCTCGCCCTTATGCGGGCCAAGATGAATCAGTTCGACGAGGCCATCCGCGTTCTCGAGCAGGGAGTCGCCAGGATCCCCGGCTCGGAAGTCCTTCTCTCCCGGCTGGCTCATACCTATATGGTCACAGGGAGACTGAAAAAGGCGCTGGATGCCTGGCAGGCCGTGCTCGTGATCAACCCGCGCTATTTTGACGCTCTCCTCTCCTCAGGCTGGATCCTGGATTTCATGGGGAGAAAGGAGGAAGCCCGCGGGTTTTACGAGAAAGCCCTCGAGGTCGAACGGGAAAATAAATTCCTGCGCAAGAATTACGCGATGAACCTGGCCACGACGGGAAAGATGAAAGACGCCATCGAGTTCTACGAGCGCCTGAAAGAGGACTATCCCGATGACTATGAAGTCTTCCAGGACCTGGGGATCGCCTACGGATATGCGGGAGATCTGAGCCGTTCGATCGAGAACTTAAAGAAGGCAGTCAGCCTTCATCCTACCCCGATTGCCTATTCCAATTTAGCCGTCGCCTCGAGAAAGGTCGGAAGCATCCAGGAGGCAATTTACTATCTCAAACTCTATCTCGGGAATCCCGAGGGTGAAAGCGAGGAGAGTATCAAAAGGGCTCAGCAGGAACTCGTTAATCTCGAGAGACTCCTCAAGCAATAGGCCGCAGCCGGCCCTTCATTTCTTGATTTTTTCCAGGTATTCGAGGATATTTTTTGCTTGCGCGGCGAGCTCGGAGTTTGGCTCAAGCTCCAGGAATTTCTTAAAGTGCTCTTTGGCTTTTTCGTAGTCAGCTTTATTAAGATTCACCAACCCCAGCTTATAGTAGGGGGGAGCCCAGTCCGGTTTGATCTGGGTCGCAACGGTGAAGTACTGAATGGCTTCGTCGAGTTTTTGGTTGGAGAAGAAGATTTCCCCGACGTTGTAAGCGAGAGTTTCATTCTCGGGATAGGTGTCGATGGACTGTCTGAAAAAGCTTTGCGCCTTATCGAAGTCTCGCATCCTCATGTAACAATCGCCGATCGCCGCCAGCCCTTTGGCTGTTATCTCCTGGCCCATCTTTTCATCTTTTTTAGCCTCTTCAATGGCTTTGTTGTAGGATTCGATAGCTTTTTCGAAATCTCCTTTTTCCCTGTGGCAGTCGCCGACGAGAATATAGGCTTGATAGGCTGTGGGATTTTGGACAAGGAATTGCTCGAGGACGGCGAGAGCCCCGTCATAATCTTTTTCGTTAAAGAGCTGGGTGGCTTTATCGATGAAGGCCAGGGAGGCTTCATCGCGGATCACGGCGTCTTTGGTTAGCTCGGGCTTCTTCAACTTCAGAACGACTTTGGGGTTTTTATCGAGCTGGCTGACGAAGATCGTCGTGGAGTTAGGAATATATCCTTCGGCGGTCACAGTTATGCGCCAGTTACCAGAGCCGAGACCGATGAATACCCATTCGCCGTCTTTATCCGTGGTGGCTTCGCGCTGAACGGGCTCGCTCTGGAGAAGCTCGAGAACAACCTTGGCCGAGGCAATGGGTTTTCCTTCCTCATCTGAGATTAATCCGTTAAGCCTGGCTTTCCCTCTTCCTGCTTGAGCAAAGACATTATGAGAGGCTAGCAGCAGAGAAAGTGTCAGGAGAAAAAAGAGAGAAAATTTTTTGGTTTTCATAAGGGCCTCCGATCGGAAAATGGAATGATCATTCCTCTTGATTGACCAGATTCTTGAACTGTTAGGGTGATATTTTTTTTGACCTTGGTTCCCTCCGTCAAGTTTTTCAGGGTTACGCTAACGCGATAATTTCCAGGATCAAGCTGGACCGGAATCTCGATCAGATAATCTTGGCCCATGAGCTCCTTCAGTTTCTCCTGCGCCAGGGAAATGGGGTAGATTTTGGCCTCTTCCCGGACTTTTTTCTCCGCCGAGTCAAATATTTCCAAGGACAATTCCAGGGTCGTCTTGAGTTCATCCCCCTCGGCGGAAAGCCAAATGTTTTTGTAAGGGATGGAGATCAGAATGAGCGCTTCCTGTTCGGCCGCCTTTTTTGTGTCCAGGTTGAAGTCAAAAAAAACTTTTTCCGGCTTCACCTCCGGGTTGAGCAGCTTTTGAGCACTGCTGATCTCGGCGAGCATGCGGGCGCCTTCTACGAGCTCATAATTTCCGTTCCAGCGAGAATCGATGAACGTGAGCACGTGGAAGCCGTAATGCCAATATTCCTTCGGCGGGCCATAGAGATTATCTCCTCTGGGATAGGCTTCTCTCTGCTCCGGCGGCCCGAGGAGGATATAGACTCTTCCCCTGTCTTGGAGCCAGCCCGAAGCTCCTCCTTCGCCGCTGAAGAGGTGTTTTGCTTCTTGGACGCGTTTCAAATACTCTTCCTCGTACTCATTGACTTCGGTCTCCGGAGTGAGGTCTCTTTTCTTCCAGAATTCTTCGATGAAGGGCTGGCGCTCGGAAGGGGCGAGATCAAGAAAAGATTTCTTCTCTTGTTTGGTGATAATGTACCTGACTGTGGAGAGAAACTCTTTATCTTCCGGAGTGAGATTCTTTTGTATTTTGAGAGCGGAGCAGGAGAGCAAGAGGAGAATGACGACCAAAGACAGGCTGAGGTTTTTTTTCATTTTTTCTTCTTGATGGAGTCCACCATTTTTTTGATGTTTTCCTGTTTGGGGTTCATTTCCAGGGATTTTTCCCAGGCGATCAGGGCTTCTTCCGGGTTGCCCATTTGATAATAACATTCGCCTATGGAATTAAGGATCAGAATGTTGGTCCCATAATGAGAGAGATATTCTTTATAAAAAGAAATCGCTTCCGCTAGTTCTCCCAGGGCCTGCGAGGATTGGCCCAGGATGGACAGAAATTCGTACTTTTCCTGGCTCTGAAGGAAGGGAGCAGCCACTTCTTTGACCCTCGGGTATTCTTTGTCCATAAACAGGATGCGACAGTAATCCAGGGCGAATTTCTTGGACTGAGTATTTTTTTTATATGCTTCGCCGAGCAGGCTTTTGGCCTTTCCGGTGTCTTTTTTATTGAGGTACTGGTTCCCCAGGATATTCGCATACATGGGATTCTCAGAGGGAGGCTGAGGGATCGAGAGAACCCATGGCCTGGGTAAAGCCGGCAGATAGGTGATGACGAAATCTTTCTGTTCGAAAAGCACCTCGTTCTTGGCCTGGTCGTAGAGAGAAACCTTGATTTTATAGTAAGCGGAGCCGAGATTGGCCAGGGAAAACTCCTCGAAGAAATTCACCGGGTCGGCATAGTCTTTGAGGGCTTTGGCCGCGGAAAAGACCTTTTCTCCCTCTTTGAGAATGACGTATTCCAGGCTGCCGTTGGCGAGGAGATCCCGGCTTAAGCCGGTGACCTGGAAGTAGAGATAGAGCTTGTCCTGGGGGGTGAAATCATTCCGCGGCGAGATGACGAGCTGGAAGTCTCCGAAGAGAAAAGGCTTGTTTGTACCCCGGTATTCCGAGTTCCGGATGACCTTGTTGCCCAGGACGAGGCGGCTGATCCGTATGCCGGCCGTGGGGCCGGGGATAGAAATATCTTGCTCCATCGACGTAAATTCTTTGAAAACGGTGTTTTTGAGGAGAATGTTAAGCTTATAATTTCCTTCGGCGAGCGGGAAGAGATCCTGGAAGCTAAAGAGCTTGTCCTTGATATTGTTCAATTGGTCTTGGTTGAATTCGATGGGGACAGACCTGTCATACTGGTAAATCGTGTTGCCCTGAAGGTCGGCGACCTTGCCGTTGACTTCCAGATTAGCCCGGAAGCTGCTGCCGATCTGGTCGAAGGTCAGCTTCTTCGGCTCGATGAGGTAGTGGACAAAATACAGGCCGCTGGCGTCCCTGACGACTTCGGCATAGGCATCGCAGGGGATATAGTTCGCGGTGTAGTCCACTTCGATGATGTCCTTGTAGGCGAGAAGCTTCTCAGCATAATCATCTTTAACTTTCTGGCGGGGAGCGCTGGGAATTTTGCTGGTGACGAGGATCTCCGAGGCAATGGAGGGAGAAACCAGCTTGCCGGACTCATCCGGAATCAAGGTCATTGAGACTTCCGCGATCGTGGGATCGATACCATAGAGTTTGTTGTAGGCGGTGAGATAATCTCCCGGGTCTCCGCGGAAGTGGATTATGAGGCTTTGAGGCCCGTCTCTGACGGGAGAGTAGAGTTCGTATTCCCCGATGCCCGACCTCTTGAAAAAGGCCACATAGAAGGAGTTGGGAAGGCCGTATTCCGTCATGCCCTGGTAAAACCAGGTCACGATGGGATAGATTTCAGAGTCGTTTTCCAGACGGCCGATCTGCGCGGGCTCTCCCAAGAGAATATAAATCCTTCCCATGGCCGACCGCCAGCCGGCGCCGGGTCCTTCCCGGCCAAAATTCTGGTCGGCATAGTTGATCCGCCGGTAATGCTCCGTCTTGAATTCGTTTTCAGGCGTGATGGGATCGGGATCGCGCTGTTTCCAGAAGGCGGTGATGAAGATATCTCTTTCTCTGTCGGTTTCGAGCTGGAGAAAGACCTCTTTTTCCTTGGGCGTGATGATATAAACGACTTCCTCCTCCAGCCATTTTCTGTGCTGGGGAGGTAAATCTTTAGGGGATTTTTTCTTTTGAGGGGACGGGGAAAGGATAATCGTGAAAATAAGCAAAAGGCCCAGGAAGAAGATATATTTTCTTTTCACTTAATTATTATAACTTATGTCTAAACAGGCTTCAAGAAATGAGAAATTCCAGATTATAGCCGAGTGGTTTAAGAAAATGATTATTTTCCTACCGCCTTCAGGACGGCTTCTTTTAGTTTCGGGTTTAATTGGACGCCGTTGGCCTCGGCTCGGTTCACGAACTTGATGGCCCCTTCATAGTCTTTCGCCATGTAGCACAGATTGATAAGGTTGTTATAGGCGCTGGGATGCCTGGGGTCGATCTTGATAGCTTCGAGATACTGGCCGTGGGCTTCTTCGAATTTCTGCAGCTTGAACAGGATATTCCCGTGAATATAGTAATAATCGGCCGGGATTATAAGAACGTCCGGAAGGGGTTCGTTCAAGCGCATGTTAACGATCGAAAGCTGATTTTGGGTTGAGTTTATGAGCGCTTGGATCTTTTGCCTCGCCTCGTCCGTTGTCGCTCTGGCCAGTTGATCCCGGTAAGCAGCCAGCTCATTCTCCAGCCTCGATTTATCGTCGCGCAATTGTTCGAGGCGCAGCTCGTGGGTATAGGCATAGAATTGGCCGATGAATTCATAATTGGACTCGGCTTTTTCGATATCGGTTAGGGCCTGGTTGAATTCACCTTTCTTATAATCAATCTGGGCGAGGAAAAAGTACGCATCAGCATGTTCGGGCATGAGTTCGAGGCACGTTTTTAGCTCTTTTTCGGCCTTATCGTATTTTTCTTTGATAAAATTTTCTTTGCCTTTCTGAAATCTGGCGTCGGAGCGCTTGAATTTCTCGACGAGCTTTTTTTCTGCCATCCCGAAGCCTCTCTGGCCGAAGCTGAAATTGGCCGCTATAAGAATGAAGACAGAACACAGGAGGACGGAAAATCTTTTCTTGTTTTTCATTTTTCACTCTCCCTTTATTATTACTCGGTTTGCGAGAAGAAAATATTTTAACTGCCCTTCAGTCGGAATGTCAAACGGCATGAGAATTTGCCGGCTTCTTTATTCAATTCTTTACCTTTGACTTAAATGGCGTTGGGTCAAGAATGAAGACCTGATCCTATTTCGTGGAGCGGGCGAGCTCCTGGCCTTT